>JAUZPB010000075.1 GCA_030706145.1 Bacteroidota bacterium | reverse complement strand
ATGAAATTTAGAAACCTTGATATAGTTATTCTTGGACTTTCAATTACCTCTTCCTGGGGTAATGGGCATGCCACTACATACCGTTCTTTAGTAAAAGAACTCTCAGCAAGGGGGCATAATATTCTTTTCCTCGAGAGGGACCTTCCCTGGTATGCCTCTAACCGTGATATGCCACATCCCCCTTATGGATGTACTGAAATATATTCCAGCTTCGAGGAGTTAACAGACAAATTTAGCATTAACATAAGAAAGGCTGATCTTGTCATTGTTGGCTCATACGTCCCCGAGGGAGTCCGTGTTGGCAAATGGGTTACTTCAGATGCAGAGGGGAAAACAGCTTTTTATGATATTGATACTCCAGTGACTCTGGCTAAATTGCAAAACAAGGATTATGAATATATCGATCCTGAACTTATTACACTCTATGACCTTTATCTTTCTTTTACAGGGGGACCTATTCTTGAACTGCTGCAGGCAGTTCACGGCTCTCCTATGGCCCGGGCCCTTTACTGCTCTATCGATCCAAAACAATATTATCCCGAAACTATTGATATTAACTATGACCTGGGATATATAGGTACTTATAGCGACGACCGCCAGCCCGCTCTTGAAGGTCTTATGCTTAATGCTGCCAGACAATGGAAGGAAGGACGGTTTATTGTTGCAGGCCCTCAGTATCCAGATTCAGTAAAATGGCCCTCAAATGTAGATAGAATTTATCACCTTCCTCCAGCTGACCACAGAAAATTCTATAATTCTCAGCGATTTACATTAAATATTACAAGGCAGAATATGATCAAAGCTGGCTATTCTCCAAGCGTAAGGCTCTTTGAGGCAGCTGCCTGCGGAATACCCGTAATAAGCGATTACTGGAAAGGCCTGGATGAGCTATTTACCTTAGGCAAGGAGATACTTATTAGCGGATCTTTCAAAGAAACACTCTCATTCCTTAAAAACTGTTCTGAAGAGCAAAGGCAGAAAATAGGTCAAAGAGCAAGAGAGCGCGTGCTTTCTCACCATACTTCTGCACACAGAGCAGAGAAGCTTGAACTATATATACTGGAATTATTCCAGAAGAAAAAAGCAAAATGATTTTTATAAAAATTTTTAGAACTGGAATATTAGCAAGATGATAGAAACACTAGAAACTTTCATACGGAATCCCAAAACTCCAGTTGAACATAAAATAGCCGAGCTTGGCCCTTGGTTTCATAACCTCCATCTTTTAGATGGGACTCAAACTGCTCCTGACCACCCGTTGGGTGATTTCCCATTTTTTAAATGGCAGAGTATCTCCTCTGAAATTCCGAAAAACCTGAAAGGATGGACTGTTCTGGATATAGGCTGTAATGCCGGATACTATAGCTTTGAAATGGCTAAGCGCGGAGCCGTTGTAACTGGTATTGATATTGACAGCCACTATCTTAGGCAGGCTAGATGGGCCTCTAGGCAGCTTGGACTAAAAGATAAGGTTACATTTCGGCAAATGCAGATCTATGAACTCTCTCAGATAAAGGTGAGTTTCGATATAATATTGTTTATGGGCGTGTTCTACCATCTTCGTTATCCACTTCTTGCTCTGGATATTGTATCCAGAAAGTTTAAGAAACTACTGATCTTTCAGTCTCTTACTATGCCGGGTGATGATGTACTTGAAACACCTGATGACTTAAATATTAATGACCGCAAGGAGATGCTAAAGGAAGGATGGCCAAAGATGGCCTTTATCGAAAAGAGCTTATCGGGTGATGATACTAACTGGTGGGCTCCAAACCACTCAGCCATAATAGCTATGCTGCATTCGGCAGGTCTTAAGATACTTTCTCATCCTGAGCACGAAATTTATCTTTGCAGCCATAGCAGAACAAGAAAAACATATCTGTTCGAAAAAGAATTGAACAATGCATTCTCTGGACTGATTAGATCTGGCCTCGACAGAAATAATTCAATTCTGTAGAAATACTTTTATAAAAGGCTTTTTGATTTAATTGAAAAGTGAAAGGAGTTTTAATGATAGAAGCAATAAAGTTCTGGAATGAGCCTAATAATCTCTCACACTGGGATTTTTTGATTGACCCTGATTGGAAGGACTTTAGCACTATGGTCGAATATGCTGCTAAGTCTGTTAGAAAGCTCTCTCCCGGACTTAAGCTCGTCCTTGGTGGTATCTCTCCAATTGATGCAAATTTTATCGCTCTGCTTAGAGGACATGATCTTCTTAGCTCTCTCGATGCCGTTGCTGTACATGGATTTCCACTCGATTGGAACCACTGGAAAATTAATGAATGGCCAGATAAGGTAAAGGAAATCGAAGATATCTCGGGCTTGCCTGTTTGGGTAACAGAGGTTGGTGTATCAACCTTTGGTGCAGACGAAGTGCAGGTCTTCGGCCTTCAAAGAACAACAGAACTTTTACTTAAACGTGTCGAAAGAATCTATTGGTATAGCCTTCTGGACCTGCCGCCAACCTGGGAAGCTACTACACGCCACAAAGAAAGCGAAGGTAGTGCTTATTACAGGCATTTCTATATGGGACTTATTAGAGCGGATGGAACACCAAAACCTGCAGTAGATTATTTTAATCCTGAAATGGGTATCTGCCAGTGGATTCATTTTGAGGACCATAGATTAGATGAGATAATCTATTGGCTGCGCAAAATGAAGGTGAAAAAATTGCGTACTGGCATTAGCTGGGCTGACTGGTACCGCCCTAATGCTTTTGAATGGTTTGATAAACAGATGAATGCTTTGAAAGAATTTGATGTGACTTTAACCTTATGCTTTACTCCTCCTTCAATAGGAAAAAAAGAACATCATACAAGTCCACCGGTCGACCTGGGTGAATATGCTTATTTTGCCGAGCAGGTCGTAAAACGCTATGTCCTTAATGAAAGTAAAGATGAGCAAAATCCTCAGAGTAATAAAAATCTGATCGGAATCTGAAAAATGAAAATTGTAATATTTGGACTGACTATTAGTTCTTCATGGGGCAACGGTCACGCAACGATCTGGAGAGGATTATGCCGCGCTTTAGTTAAAAGGGGACATAAAATAACTTTTTTCGAAAAGGATGTCCCTTATTATGCATCAAATAGAGACCTTACTGAATTACCTGGTGTGGATCTTGTGCTTTATGATGACTGGGAAGACATTCTCAGTAAAGCTTCTACCGAGCTTATAGACGCCGAGGTCGCAATGGTTACTTCTTATTGCCCTGATTCTATTAAGGCTTCAGATCTTGTTTTAGCTTCACATGTACAATTTCGGATATTCTATGACCTGGATACTCCTGTAACACTAAAGGATTTAAGCTTGGGCAAGAACGTTCCCTATATTATGAAAGAAGGTTTGGGCGAGTTTGACCTCGTACTTAGCTATACTGGCGGTATAGCTCTTGACCTATTAAGATCAAATCTGGGTGCAAGATATACAGCTGCTTTATATGGAAGTGCTGACCCTTCAACTCATAAACCTGTAGATAAGGTTGAAGAGTACATGTGTGACTTTTCTTATCTTGGGACTTATGCTCTCGACCGCCAGGCCTTACTTGAAAGGCTTTTTATTGAACCTGCACGCTTGTTTCCCGAAAAAAGATTTATCATCGGCGGCTCTATGTATCCTCAAGACTTCCCATGGACAAATAACATTTGGTACCTGGCTCATATAGCTCCTCCCAGGCATCCGGCTTTTTACTGCTCGTCTGATTTTACTTTGAATATTACACGCGGAGCAATGGCCGAGATGGGCTACTGTCCTTCTGGAAGGCTATTTGAAGCTGCAGCTTGCGGTGTCCCAATTATTAGCGACAGCTGGACAGGATTAGATTATTTTTTTGAACCTGGGAAAGAAATAATTATTGTTGAAAACTCCTCTGATGTTATTGATGCACTGAATATGAGTAAAGAAAAAAGAAAAAAAATTTCAGAATCTGCGCGAGAAAGAGTCCTTAAAGACCATATAGGTGAAAAACGCGCTATTGAATTTGAAACAATACTGGATGAGTATTATTCTAATCGAAAGCTAAGGAGTGAAAATTATGTGGGGAATAATTCCGGCAGCGGGCTCAGGTAGCAGGATTCAGCCCCTTGCTTTTTCAAAGGAGCTTCTCCCGGTTGGAAGCCGCCTTGATGGAAATATTGAAAGACCAAGAGCTGTAAGTGAGTATCTTGTAGAAAGAATGATATTGGGCGGAGCAAAAAAAATTTGCTTTGTCATTTCTCCGGGGAAATCCGATATAATGGAGTACTATGGCTCAGGCATACAACCGGCTCATTTCTGCTATACAGTTCAGCCCTACCCTAAAGGCCTTTGTGATGCTATCTTTAGCGCTCTGCCTGTAATTGACTTAAATGAACCGGTCATAATTGGACTTCCAGATACGGTCTGGTTCCCAGAAGAAGGCCTGGGCTATCTTCCTGATGATGTATTATCTTTTTTACTTTTCCCAGTTGAACATCCCGAATTCTTCGATGCTGTAAAACTCGATAACTATGGAAATGTGCAGAAAATTCTGGTCAAAAGTCCTGAAAGGGAAAGTAACTGGATCTGGGGCGCTTTTAAGATGCCCGGCAAAGTGCTTTGGGACTTATATAACCTTTGGATAGACCGCGGCAGATCTGATGAATTTATGGGGACACTTGTAAATGCATATATTGAAAAAGGCGGCAAGGCAATGGGTATTAAGCTCGGACAATCATACGTTGATGTAGGAACTCTTAATGGCTACCGTGAAGCAATAAAACTCCTTCTTGCCAGACAAAAGTCTCAGGCAGGATAAGAATATAAATTGAAGGTTTATTATGCTTAAAGTTTTATTTTATGCAGCAGCAGGACTTTTATGAGCAGAAACTTCGGTGATAAAAAAACTGATTACTTAAGGTTCCTATCTGGTGAACATTACTCAATCACGGAAGAGCCACCAATTGTTGTGATCTCGGCCCATGCAGATGATGAGATAATTGGCCTTGGGGGACAAATAAGCAGGCTAAAAAATATAACTTTTATCCATATAACAGATGGAGCTCCTGAGAATATGAAAGATGCCTTCCAGTATGGCTTTGCATCAATGGAGCAGTATGCCAAGAAAAGATATGAGGAGTTCTGCAGCGCTTTGCTTGCTGCTGGAATTAAAATGCCTTCCTACATAAAGCTTGGATTTGTTGACCAGAAGTCTTCATATGATCTTGTTAAGATAACACACATTCTTGCCAGTATTTTTATGGCTCTTAAACCTGAGATATGCATTACTCATCCTTATGAGGGTGGACATCCGGACCATGATTCTGCCTGCTTTTCTGTCCATATGGCCTTAAAGATATTAAGGGAAAAGCGGCTTTCAACTCCCATTCTTTTTGAATTTTGTTCCTATCATGCTGACAGACAGGGGAAAATGGTTACATTTGATTTTCTGCCATATGAATCATCCTCTATATCAAAAGTTATACTTGATCCTGAAAAAGAAAAACAGAAGATTAAAATGTTTGACTGTTTTGTTACACAGAAAAATGTATTGCAGAATTTCCCTACTCATATTGAATGCTTCAGAAAAGCACCTGAATATGATTTCCTTACCCCCCCTCATGAAGGTAAACTCTACTATGAATATTATGACTGGGGAATGCGGGGACAACTCTGGCGCTCTCTTGCAGAAGAAGCATTAAACAGGCTTTTTCTCTCTTTTTGAAATGATTTTATCTGACTTTGGAATTGAACTCTATGAGCTTTACAGTATTAAATGTCGCTTACCCTCTGGCTCCGGTAAAAGACGATACGGCTGGCGGAGCTGAACATGTGCTTTCGATGATAGATTCGGCTCTTGTAAAGGCTGGACATAAATCTCTTGTAATCGCTTCTGAAGGATCTTCACCCTCTGGAATACTTCTTCCTACTCCTGCATATACTGGCAAGATCAATAGCTCTGTTGAAAAAAGTGCTCACCTAAGCCATAAGAGTGCAATTGATAGGGCACTGGATAATTGGAATATAGACCTTGTTCATATGCATGGTATTGATTTCGATAGTTATATCCCTGATCCTGGCATTCCTGTACTGGTCACATTACACCTTCCAATACAATGGTATAATGAAAGATCTTTTTTCTTAAAAAGGCCCGATACATACTTAAACTGCGTCTCAAGATCACAGATGCAAAGCGCTCCTGCAATAAAAAATATGGTGCCTTATATTGAAAACGGTATTGTAATAAATGATTATACCATAGATAAAAATAACAAAGGTGACTTCGCTCTTTCACTTGGGAGAGTCTGTGAAGAAAAAGGATATCACTGCGCCTTGGATGCAGCTAAAATTGCAAATATTAAACTGATTATTGCCGGCGAACTGTTCCCTTATGAATATCACCAGCAATTTTTTTATCATGAAATACTTCCACGCCTTGATAACGATAAATATAAATTTATTGGCCCTGTTGGTAAGGAGAAAAAAAAAGATCTTCTTAGCAAAGCCCGCTGCCTTCTTGTCCCTAGCCTAGTGCCTGAGACTAGTTCGCTCGTAGCTATGGAGGCCCTTGCCTCGGGTACACCTGTTATTGCTTATCCACAAGGCGCTCTTAAGGAAATTATTGAGAATAATAAAACCGGCTTCCTTGTTAATAGTATTGATGAGATGGCTCAGGCAATTAATAAAATAGATGAAATTGATCCTGACCTATGCAGAAAGACTGCAGAAAATAGATTTTCAGCAGATATAATGATTAAAAAATATTTCGACCTCTATGATAAAATTATAAAGAAAACAATTCACTTACCCCAACAGGTACTAAGGCGGCTCCCATATGAATAAAGCCTTAGAATTGTTTGATGTAGAAGAAATCAGTGACATTAGCGCCTTGGAAAATTTATATAATGAATGGAACAGTCTTTTCATGCAGGATACTTCTGCTACTCCTTTTCAGTCACCCGACTGGATCATCCCATGGTGGAAATGTTTTGGAACTGGTTATCTCTATGTGCTTTGTATGCGCAACGAAGAAAAAAAACTTGTTGGACTTGCTCCTTTATATATCTACTACTTAAAGGATTCCCATCTAAAGCAGTTGACTCTAATTGGTACAGGCAACAGCGATTACCTGGATATAATTGCTGATGAGACCTGCAAAGAAAGCACCGCCTACTCGTTGTTTTCTTATCTGAAAGAAAATTCTTTTAAGTGGGATATTTGCTATTTCCAGGGACTAAGGGAAAATTCACAATTAATGACCTCTAAAAAATCTTGCGGGTTTTCTTATGAAATTTCGCAGCTTGGCGTTTGCCCTGTGGTTCATCTTAATACTTTATATGAAGAGTACCTTTCTTTACTTCCAATGTCATTTAAAAAAAATCTTATAAGAGCAGAAAGTAATCTTAAAAGATCAGGCGAACTTTTTCTTGAGCAGGCAAACGAAGATACAATAGATGAATTTCTTTTTGACCTATTTTTTCTGCACGAAAAAACCTGGAATAAAAAAGGAAGTAATGGGGTCCTTTCTGGCAAACTTATAAAAAACTTTCATGATGCTTCTGCAAAAGGATTATTAAAAAATAAATTGCTTAAGCTCTATAGACTAAAATATAATGGTAAAGCTGTCGCTTCTGCCTATTTAATGCTGAAGGATAAAGTTATATATTATTATATTGGAGGCTATGATCCCGAAATGAAAAAATTTAGCCCGGGAAGCTTGCTCATCCTTTCGGTCATAAAGGAAGCAATTGAAAATGACATAAAATATTTTGACTTCCTTTTGGGAAGTGAAAATTATAAATACAACTTTGCGGCAGCAGATAGAATAATATCTAGAGCAATTTTAAGAAAATTGTGATATTAAAGAAAAGTATGATACTAAAACAAAATTAAGTAATGGAGATCCATGACAACATTTTATCTGATCAGACATGGCAATACAACAGCAGGTAGTATGATATCAGGTCGAAACCGCGGATATCATCTGAGTGAAAATGGACAGAACCAGGCAAAGAGACTTGGCGAGCGCCTTGCAAATACTCACTTCGATGCAATCTATTGCAGCCCTTTGGAGCGCACAATGGAAACTGCTAAAGCTATTGCTGAAAAACATAATATGGAAGTGCAGATACTCGAAAAAATTATTGAGGTAGATTTCGGCGATTGGACAGGAAAAAGTTTTGATGAGCTCGAATCAATTCAGAAGTGGAAACTCTTTCATACTTTCCGCAGCGGTACACGCATTCCAAATGGTGAAAATATGCTCGAGATACAAACGCGTATGATAAATGAAATGGAAGGAATCTATAATAAATTCCCTGATGGAACTGTCGCTATTGTAAGTCATGGCGATCCTATTAGAACTGTTATTACTTATTATGCTGGTATGCCTATGGACTTTATGCTAAGACTTAATATAAGTACGGCCTCAATTAGCATTATTACAGTAGACCCCTGGGGGGCGCAAATTCAATGTATTAATGATACTGACGAAATCCCGGAATTGAAAAAGAAAGGATGAGTATTGTCTTTATATGATGATCTTTGCAGACCATAAGGAAGATTATTCAAGTGATGTGTGTCTTAATAATATTAGGACTTTGATTGACAGGGCGCAGAAGGCCTCATTTTTAGATCACTCTATAAATACCGACCTTCTGATAAGTTTCGGCGAATTTGAATCATCACTAATAGATATTCTTTGTCCTGAAGTAGACACATCAAATTCTTTTACTAGACTCTTAAGACGGGCAGCTACAATAATTGGCCATATTTTTGTTAGTTCTCTTTTAATGAAATTTGACAGGTTAGAAAACAATGCAGAAGAACTAAAAAAAATAATTTATGAAATATCATCCTTTGACCAATTGCCTAAATCAATTACCATTAGCCTGCCTGAGGGCTATGCTTATTATGGGCTATATCCTGAAATGTATTATGAGTCTGCAAAAGAATTTGTTAAGAAAAAAAAGCCTGATAAAGCCTTCACTATTGGAATACGCAGTATTGGTACTAGCCTTTCTTCTGTGATAAGCGCTGCTTTAGAAAATGATAATTGCATTGTAAATTCTATTACGCTGCGGCCCAGGGGAGATTATTTTAATAGAACATTAAAAGTTAATAATGAACTTCTTTCTGAAATAAAATCAAATGCAGATTCTTATTTCCTTATTGTAGACGAAGGACCTGGACTTAGCGGCACTTCCTTTTGCTCGGCCGCTGAATTCTTGTCCTTACTCGGAATCAAAGATGAAAAGATTGTGCTTTTCCCAAGCTGGCTTCCCGATGCAAGTAGCTTTGTATCTGAATTATCTAAAAGGCGCTGGCCCATGCATGAAAAGTATTGCGCATCTTTTGAATCTTCTTCTTTTGGCATAGATAAAATTAAAAGATCTTTCCCTTTTCAGAATATTTATGATATTTCAGCTGGGAAATGGCGTGAGCTGTTTTTTGAAAATATAAGTAATTCTCCTGCTGTCTTTCAGAACTTTGAACAACGGAAATACTTGCTAACAGAAAAACCTGTTCTTCAAGTGCCAAAAACTCTACTAAAAAATGATGAAGAAGTATTTTTCTTAAAATTCTCAGGACTTGGTCATTATGGCCTGCATCTTCATAAAAGAGCACTGTTACTTTCAGATGCCGGATTTTCTCCAAAAACATATGAGCTTTCTTCAGGCTTTATTAGATTCGACTTTATAAAGGGAATTCCATTAAGTCATGAGGATGTTAGCCCTCAGCTCCTAAAAAGAATTTCTGAGTACTTGTCTTTCTTAAAAAAGAATTTCTCATCTGTAAAACCTTCTTTAAGCTTTGATGAGATTCGGGAAATGATTAAAATAAATGTCCAAAAAGGTCTTGGCTATGAGTGGGAAGATTATCTGGATAATCTTTACAGTTTTAACAGTGAAGGCTTTGAAAAAAACATTGTTGAAATAGATGGAAGAATGCTTCCTTATGAATGGATAAAAACTAAAGATAGTTTTATAAAAACTGATTCAATCCACCATCACACCGATCACCTTTTGCCAGGTAGAACAGATATTGCATGGGATATTGCAGGTACTATAGTTGAGTTCCACCTTGATTCATCTAATGCTGAGTATCTTCTTAAGGAATATTCCCGCCTTTCTGGTGATCCTCTTTCAAAAGAAAGACTACATTTTTTTATGATAGCTTACCTTGCTTTCCGCTTAGGCTACTCATGTTTTGCTTCTGAAAGATTGGGCAATTCTTCAGATGGTAGAAACTTTAAATGGCTCTCAAACTATTACTCATCTATGCTAAAGGACCTCTTAAAGAAGGTCATGCATAATTACTCTAAATAAAAAATAATTTCCTTCGATACTTATAACAATAGAGGCAGAGCTTGTATTTGCAAACTTATCTCTTCTCTTTTCCCAAAATAGTGTAGCCTGTCTCTTTTTTGCAGGCCCATCAGGTTTTGCATTGAAAAAGTAAATAAATCCTTATAAAATTGCGGCTTCGATTATTTTTGATTTTCTAAGTTTGTGCTGGCTAAGAAGATGATTTTGATATAAGAAAGAGATAGTGGGATTTGGAATTGAAGGAAACAACTCTATCCGGGAATAAGAACCGGAAATCTGATCTTAAACATATGTGGGCTGATATTGACAAGCAGTGGCGTAGACTTCGCAGAGCTTTATCTTATACGCGCAGTCACCGTACGGCTGTCTCTGCTATTTTAGTTATTACACTCCTTATGGCTGCAATGAACGCAGCAGAACCTCTTGTAATGAAATACATCTTTGATGGACTCTCGGGCAATGTAATTGTAAATACAATTATAGTTGGCGTCATTCTCTTGCTGGGACTTGGACTATTGCGCGAAGCTTTATCTGGATTTTCAAATTGGCTTACCTGGCGGACCCGCCTCAGCATTCAATACGGCCTGCTTGATGCTACAGTCGAAAAACTTCACCGCCTTCCTCATGATATACACCGCAAAGAAGGCGTTGGTGCTATTATGACAAGACTTGATAGAGGTATCTCTGGTTTTATTAATGCTATTAGTGAAATTTCCTTTAACGTGCTTCCTGCTCTTGCATACCTTGTAATATCTGTAAGCCTTATGTTTCAGCTCGACTGGAAACTTACTCTCTTAGTTTTAGCTTTTGCACCGCTTCCAGGCTTAATAGCCGCAGGGGTTGCTCCTAAACAAACAAAGCGTGAACAAAGCCTTCTAGACCGATGGGTTAAGATCTATAGCCGCTTTAATGAAGTGCTTTCTGGTATTGTGACTGTAAGAAGCTTTGCAATGGAAGATGCAGAAAAGAAAAGATTCTTAAGGGATGTCAATTCTACAAATCAGCTTGTCGTCGAGGGAATTCGTTTTGATACCTTTGCAGGTGTAGCTCAAAACCTTATTGTTGTTTTGGCAAGGATATCTGCAATTGGCTTTGGAGCTTATCTTATCGTAAAACACCAGACTACGCTCGGTACATTAGTTGCCTTCCAGGGATACGTAGGTGGACTCTTTGGCCCGGTGCAGGGACTTACTGGTATCTACAGAACAATGCGTACAGCATCTGTCTCTTTGGACCAGGTATTTTCAATCCTCGATACACATGACTTTCTTGGCGATGATCCCCACGCAGCTGAACTTAAGGATTTTAAGGGGGAGATTTCCTTCGAGGATGTTCACTTCTCTTATGAAGCTTCAGCAAATCAGATCTTTAATGGAATTGATATTCATGTTAAGCCTGGCGAGATGATCGCTCTTGTAGGTCCTAGCGGAAGTGGAAAAACAACTCTCATGGCCCTTCTTATGCGCTTTTATGACCCTGTAAAAGGCTCTGTGAAGATGGATGGGGTCGATATCCGTTACCTAAAACAAAATTGGCTCAGACGCCAGATTGGTGTCGTTCTTCAGGATGCACTCCTTTTTAATGAGTCCGTCCGTGATAATATTGCCTATGGCAGGCCAAATGCTTCGCTTAGTGAAATTGAACAGGCCGCAAAAGCTGCTAATGCACACGACTTTATAATCAAACTTGAAAAAGGTTATGACACAGTCTTAGGTGAGCGTGGAAGCCGCCTTTCAGTTGGCGAACGCCAGAGGATTGCTATTGCTCGCGCTATTCTTAAAGACGCTCCTGTAGTTGTCCTTGATGAAGCAACCTCGGCTTTGGATGCCGAACTGGAATTTTTGGTTCAGGAGGCTCTTCAGAGACTTATTAAAGGACGTACAACTTTTGTAATTGCACACAGACTCTCTACGATCGTAAATGCAGATAGGATCCTGGTCCTGAAAAATGGCCGGATCATTGAGCAGGGGACTCATCCTGAACTTATCTATTCCTCAGGCTATTATGCTTCACTTGTTGAAAAACAGTTAAAAGGCCTTTCTGTTGACCACCTCAATAATTAAAAATACTTTACAAAAAGCTTTAGTATTTTTTCTTGATTTTATTTATCTATTTAGCTAACATATGCTAAATAGCTTCCTTAAGGAGATATGTACTCCTAATAAACAAACGATCTTCAATATGAAGCGATCTTCATAAAATGATCTTTAAGATAAGTATGTATTTCTCCTTTTTGGAAGTGATATCTTGACACATATCTTAAAACAGGGAGGGAAAATCGATGAAAAATCTACTATTTCTACTTATGCTCATAATTCTTCCGGTCTGCCATCTTAATGCTCAGCAGACATACTCTTATCAGGAACCAAGCTCAAATGTAGGTGTCGCACTTCAGGCCGGCTTGGCTCTGCCCATGGGCAATTTCAGTGATGTGGCTAAACTTGGTTTTGGTGGTGAGGGTACTTTTGAATATCGCGTTACTCCGCAGCTGGGCCTGAATGTTTCTTTGGGCTACTATTCCTGGGGAGCAAAAAATGACCTGGCTCCTGGCTTTGACTTTAAGGTTGCAGACTTGCCTCTTATGATAGGTGCTAAATATCTGCTTCTCGAGACTGACTTCCATCCTTATGTTGGCGCTGCACTTGGAATGCATTTCGTTAATACAAAGGTAACCGTCCCGAATATTGCGGAAACCAGTAATAATGATACAAAATTTGGATTTGCTCCTATGGCTGGCTTAAGATGGCATATGCCGCCAAATGTGGACCTCGACCTTAATGTCAAATATAATATTATTTCCGATACAAACTACTTAACTATTATTGCAGGTGCCCAGGTAGCTCTCTGAAATATGCTCGCAAATTTTGGACTTATACGCCACGCTCAGACAGAAATGAACTTGCAGGGGAGAATTCAGGGACAACTGGATTCTCCCTTGACCGATGAAGGCATACGCATGGCAAAACTCTGGGGCAAGTCTCTTTTGCGCTATAACTGGCAGCTTATACTTTCCAGTGACCTTCAAAGAGCTATACATACCTCTGAGCTTATTAATGAATCGCTAAAGCTTCCAATAAAAATAATCCCTGAACTAAAAGAACAGGCCTGGGGCAGGTGGTCAGGACTAACCTTAAGTGAGATTCATAAGACTGATAAGGCATACCTCGAAATGTGGGACTTTGAAAATGATTGGAATTATTCTCCTCCCGATGGCGAAAGCCGAAATGAAGTTATTGAAAGATCTACTGGCGCACTTAAAGATTTTGT
Source organism: Bacteroidota bacterium (assembly GCA_030706145.1). Classification (GTDB taxonomy): domain Bacteria; phylum Bacteroidota; class Ignavibacteria; order Ignavibacteriales; family SURF-24; genus JAUZPB01. Next base: position 8,110 of record JAUZPB010000075.1, on the reverse strand, counting down.
TAAAATAAATTTTAATAGTGATAATCCTCTAAAAGGTAATATTCTTGTCATAACCCACGCCGGAGTAATGCGCTTTATATTCCTAAAACTCCTTGGCAAAAATTTCTCTCCTGAAAATATCGATTACCTGAAGCCTGATTGTATAAACTGGCTTAGGCTAAAAAACAATAACTTCCAATTAGGAAAACTAAACGAACCGGTCTGAAAAATATTTTTTGATAAGAATTACAAAATGATTTTTTTATCCATATTGTCTTTTATGTAAGGTGCGGAACTGTAGTCTAAAAAAATTTTGTATCTGAAAAGTATTTGTATCTGAAAAATTATTAGGTATGAAGTAGACCGGTAAAGAATGGGAAGTTTTAAGTATATTTTTTTTTATAAAAATATCCCAGGGAGAATTATTCTCCCTGCAGATATGAAAAACCTTATTTTTTTTGTGCCACTTTTAACTGTTATCCTCATCGTCATCATCAAAGGCAGGTAGGATCTCATCAATCTTTTCTTTCATCTTTTCTGTCAGCCTGAACTGAATTGCTTCATCTTCAGACATATTCATTACCGTCTTCTTTAATTCTTCGAATTCTTCTTTATAACTTACTTTTTCACCTTCAAATTCCATGACAAAGTCTGACTGAGAGGAAAGAAAATCCTGAAGCTCCAATGCCTGAAAAGCTATGGAATCAGGGTCGTCAACATAATCCCATCCCATTAGTTCTGAGATGATATATGCGACCATTTCTACTTCTTTTTCTGTTTCGAGCTGTATTCCTGTAGCCTTTATTTCAGTTATTTTCATAAAGTTTCCTTTTGTTGTTGTCTAATTCAGAAATTACCTGCCATATCTCTTTGGATAATTCTGTTAGGCGAGGGTGATTTATTTTAAGATATTCTCTTAGATTTGGATAATCAAGTTGCTTGTTTTTCTCTCTGATATCATTGTATATGCTGATAAGTACTATTTCCTGGTTTTCTTTCCAGTCATATTGGGTGAGTGGCACTGTAAAATGAATCATTATATATCTCCTTGATTTCACGCCGCTCAATATATCAAGTTAAAAAAACTATTACAAGGTTTTATGTGGCAATTATTTAAATTTTATAAGAAGCGGATTTTCAATTGAGGATCAATCAAAAAATGTTCCAGAAATCTTATCGGAAGGAGTCAAAAAAAAGTGCGAAAATAGACTGTTTTTGCGCATTTATATCTGTTTTATGAACGTATAAAATTTATCTATTCCTTTTCAGAGGACAACTTTTTAGCTTCGATAATTATACTGTTTTGTCTGAATTTAATAGCAGACAAAGTTCCCAAAAGTAAGGCTTACTGTTAAATTTTTGGAATATTCTGTTTATAAATATCAGTTGAGAGTATGTGCGAAATTTAACCATTCCCCTTATCTTTTGGGAACTCTGTTTATTTTGCTTGACTTACTTTTCCGGGAATTTTAAGTGTTTTGATGAAACTGCTACTGAAAGTTCTTTTACAATTTCATCAAGAGTTTCCAGATTAGATACGAATTCAGGAACTTCCCTGTCGCCGCGGTGTGAGAGCATTGTTTTCATTGAGTGTAATGTGTTTTGAATACAGGTGATTGCATCGAAAAGTTTTTCGTTGACTTCTTTTTGACTAAGTTCCATAAGTCCCCTTTAGTTGATGAATAATTCCTGATTACAATATAGCAAGATGAATGAAAATATGAAAATTAACTTCATATTAAGTTAGAAAAATCAAATGTTTTTCAGCCATTTTTATTATTAAACTGCTTCTCTATAGAAAAAGGCAGCTTTTTTTAGCTGCCCTTTTCTAAACTTTTACTGCTTTAAGCTCTTTTCAAGCGCAATTGCTTTCGGAAATAATATGCTGTTTTCGAGAAATACATGCTTGTGCAGATCTCTTTCAAATTCATCGAGTTCTTTATAGGTTACTTCAAATGTACCACAAGCATCTTCTGGCAGTGTAAAATTGTTTGTTATTACCCTTATCCTCTCAAGAATGCTTCCCGCTGAATCATGCTCTCTTTCCATGACTGCTATTGGCATCGCTATACTGGAATCTAAATGTTTCAGATTTCCATTTGCCTTTGTTATTGTCATTAGGTTCATGACCATTGGAAAAAGTATATTTTCTTCCTTGCGTAAATGTGAAATTAGTTCATTTGAAACTGAGTAAAAAAGCTTTGTGACTTCTTCTAGATATGGATGTTTCTTACCATGTACTTGCATTATCTTTTCTAAATGCCCTGTAATTTGAGGAATGGACCTCTGCACGTACTTGTGATGGTTATTTATTATGTACATTGTCAGATAATCAAGCTCCCATAGATCATAGCGCTCGCTTTCTTTGCTGCCGCTTGTCTGTTCAATTTGCGTTAAGTCTGTAATAACTTCATCTATATTTAGCTGCTTGTCCCGACATGCATCTTTTAATGCACGCTTGCCTTTACAGCAGAAATCAATTCCATGTTTTTCAAATATAGCTGCGGCTCTAAAGTCCTCTGCAACAATATCTTTTATTAGTCTTCCCGAGTAATTGTCAGTTCCTGTTATTTTTGTAGTAATCATAGCTCTTACCCTTATCTTTCTGTTTTTTGTCTTGTACTTAAATTTGTCTTATATCATATTCGGACTTAAAATTCTGATTAAAATATATAGAAAAAAACTATTTGGGTCAAGTTCATTCCTGATATTATTTTCTTGGAGCTGTTTTATTGACTTAATCTAATTAAACTATTGTTACCACTATAAAGCTTCAGAGTTTCAATCCATTTATGCTTTGTCTCCTCATCAGTGGTATCAACGTTCGTAAGCAGGGGACTTTCTCCGATACTGTGGGATTTATTTCTCCCGAGATTATGATAGGGCATAATTTCTATGCCTATTAGTTCGGGATATTTTTCTGCAAGAGATGATATGGCTCTTAAATGTTCCTCCGAATCATTTATGCCCCGAACGAGAGGGCAGCGTACTATGATTTTTGCCCCATTTTTATAGAGAAAATCCAGGTTGCTAAGTATTCTTTTATTATCCAGACCTGTAAAGCTTTGATGTGAGTAACTATCGGTTGCTTTGTAATCAAATAAAAATGTATCTGTAAATGGAATTACTTTTTCAAAATTTCTTTTTGAAGTAACCCCACAGGTCTCAATGCATGTGTTAATTCCATTACTTTGACTTACCTTTAAGAGCTCGAGCGTAAAATCAAACTGCGCCATTGGCTCCCCGCCTGAAATAGTCAGACCTCCACCGGAATTTTCGTAATAAGCTTTGTCTTTAAGAATTTCTTCAATTATACTTTCAACTTCCATGTACCGGCCGATTATCTTTAGAGCTCCAAAGGCACATTCATCTGCACATTCAAAATGGCTCTGACACGTTGAGAAATCAAATTCATGCTTTCCATTTACATCCTTATGGGCTCCTGTTGAACAGACTTTTACACAAGACATACAGTTGCCGCAAAGAGATGAATTATAAGATATCTGCGGCTTAAAACTCTTACTTTCAGGATTATGGCACCATATGCAGTCCATGGGGCAACCCTTTAAGAAAACCGTTGTGCGTATGCCTGGCCCGTCGTGAAGTGAAAAGCGTTGTATGTCAAAAATTAAACCTTGTAATTTCATATTTGTAATTTAATATCCTGTTCAAACCTAGAGGTGCAGAATCATTTTCAGTAAAGTGTCCTTCGTAAAATATCTCTTTGTATATCTTCCGATAGTTCTACAAAACGGGCGCTGAATCCGCCTACACGCACAAAAACATGCCCATATTTTTCTGGCTCTTTCATAGCATTTTCAAGTTCATTTCTATCTACAACAGTTATCATTGCCTGCGCCCCGCCTTTTTCGAAATAGGTCTCTAGAAGATACTCAAGCTCTTTTCTGTTGCTTTTGAACATTGACCTGCTGAACTTCATGTTCTGAACTGCCCCGGCATGAATTTTTGTATCTGGTTTTACAATTGAATTTAATAGTGCAGTAATGCCTTTGCGGTCCATACCACTGCTTGGTGAGTTACCATTGTTCATTGACTCGCCATATCTTCTCCCATCGGCAGAAGCTGCCGTATAACGGCCCATAAGTGTATTTGCGCTATTATTAATTATTACGATCATGTATGAGTGAAGCCCTGTTTTATTTACCTGGTCCCTTGTATAATTAGCTACATGATTGTGCACATTTAGAAGCATACCGTCGGCGCATTCATCATCATTGCCGTACTTTGGAGCGTTAAGCATTAGGTGTCTTTCTTTTTCATAACCTTCAAAGTTAATATCTAATATTTTTAGCAGCTGCTCTTGTGTAAGTGTTTTCTTGTCATAAACTAGATCCTTAATGGCAGTAAGGCTATCAGCACAACTGGTGTTGCCATAGGTCTCAAGTGTTCCGCCAAGATACTTAATACCGCCTGAAAAGATGCCCTTGCCTCGGTCAAGACATTCATCATATAACATGCTCATAAATAAATAACTGGCCTCTTGTCCAGCAATTTTATATTCCAGCTCTTCTTGCTTAGCCATTATGCCAACGAAATGCTCTACCTGACAGCAGTATGCTTGCCATAACTTTTCAAATGTATTGAAATGCGTAAAGCTTCCTTGAGAAAGCCCCATCTTTTTGCCTGAAACTGGATCAACCCCATTATGCAAAGTAACTTCAAGTGCTTTTAACAGGTTTATTACACCACTAGGAGTCCCAAAGCTTTTATGCTCAACAATGTATTCTCCGCATCCATATGGCACATACTGCGAAGCATCTGAATAGGAAAGATCAAAGGCCTTTTGTATTGATGGAATATTTACATCATCATTATAGAGCATCGGAAATGTCCTTCCCTCGCCAATTGCATCAAGTGCTTTCGCCATGAGTGTTGGATCCATTCCTTTGTAAAAGCGTAGTGAAAGCTGCGGCTCAATCTCTTTTATATGCCTTGTTGCTTCTATTGCTAAAAGCGCAAAGTGGTCTGCATTTTTCTCATTTACCCTTGCTTTTCCACCAATGATCACACGGTTGTGAACGACTGTATGTCTGTCTGCCATGAGCTGCCAGAGATTATCGATAAGCATTTGCGCCTTGATCTCTGTAAGTACTCCTGATTCGAGGTCCTTTGCAAGAAAATCTCCTAGATAAACATCCATTCTACCATAGTTTCTTACATCTGCTACAAGTGAATATATCCAAAATAACTGCACAGCTTCGCGGAATGTTTTGGGCCTTGAAAGAGTGATTACTTCCAGAATGTCGCGCATCTCTGAAAGCTCTCTTTTCTGAGACTCTTCAGTATTATTGCCCTTAATCATGACTCTTATTTCTTCTGCATAATGCCTGCATGTATCAATTAATACATTTAAGGCAATAAGAAGGGCATCATAAAAGTGAATTTCATCTACCTTCCCCTCTGAAAGCTTTTCTGACCTTTTTGACTCAATTTCCTCGATCATTCCTGGTATGCCAAGAGTAAGCAGCTTGTCAAAATCAATATTGCCCCCGGTTAGCCTGTAGAGAGGAAAAGCTATTCCCGGCTCTCCCATCCAATTATCTGATGGAAGCCACATCTTCATCTCTTTTGTATATGCTTTGCGTATTTTAGCCGAGGTATTCTCCTCTTTCCAGAATTCAAGCATTTCTTCGATCTTTTGACTTAAAATTGGACCAATCTCACTTGTGCGCAGTATCTTACAGATCTCCTCTTCTCTGCAGTAGTACCCAAAGGAGGTAAGACCCCATTCATCTGGAGTTATGCCAACAAGTGTGTTCTTTATGCGCCCTGCAAATAGATCACTGGGCTTTACAGGAGTAAAAAATGCAGGATATTGTACCTTCAGGCACATAGCTTCCCGGATTGCCGGGTGGGCATTCCTGTATCTTTTGTATGTCTCTGTAAATTTTAATTCTGTTTGTAATATATTGCCGTTCATGGTAATGCCACCTGTATTAGGTATTTACATATCTATAAATAAAAATAGTCGAATTGGGTAAATATTTCTTGTTTTTTAATGATATGACTTTTGTATTATATTGATGTATGTCATTTTTAAGGAGTGCAGAGTTTATTGTGATACTACCAGTGCTAAAGGCTAACGAGCTGATTGATCCCTCAACAGAGATACACTATGCATTTCATAAAAGCCTGAAGAATATTACGGCACCGCATAGCCATGACTTTTTTGAGCTTTTTATAATCTTGAAGGGAAGTGTGATACACAAAATAAACGGCTCTGAGGAAATACTTAAGGAGGGATCTCTTGTCTTTATTAGGCCTCAGGACAAGCATTTTTACGAAAAGTATGATAATGAGCCCTGCGAACTAATTAACCTGGCATTTCCCCAAAGGGCAGTCGATGAACTAATGAATTATCTGGGTGAGGGCTTTTCTCCTCAGAGATTACTGAAGTCGGCAAACCCTCCTTTTGTACTATTATCTAATACCGAGAAAAATAAAGTTGCAGAAAGACTTGAAGAACTGCACCTCTTGCCAAGAAAAAACAAAGCCCTGATAAAAACCAAGCTCCGTATTCTTTTGCTTGAACTCTTTACACGCTATTTCCCACTTGAAAATAGCCTGACAAAGAAGACTCCCTCTCTGCCCGATTGGTTAAGTGACCTTTTAGATAAAATGCAGAAAAAAGAAAATTTCTCTAGGGGGCTAAATTCATTGCTTATACTTTCTGGGAAAACTCAGGAACACCTGTGCCGCATCTTTAGGAAATACCTAAACATTACACCAACAGCATTTATAAATGAACTTCGCCTAAACTATGCGGCCAATATGTTAACAAATTCTGATGCACCCATATTTGATGTTTCATCTGAAGCCGGCTTTGAGAACTTAAGCCACTTTTATCACCTTTTTAAACAGCAGTATAACATGTCCCCAAGAAATTTCCGGAAAATTCACCATAGAAATATGATACCATCCTAAGCGAAAAATTGTTTTTCTTGCGATTTACTGTAAATAACTGTCAATAAGACTAATTATTTTAATCTTCTTTTCAATGTCGCCTATTTCATTTGCCGTAATTAGCTCTAACTTTTTTGCTTTGCCTGGAATAAGGTCAAAATAATTGTCTGTGAAAAACCCTTCTTCTTCTAAACTTAAATAAACATCCTTTGCTAGTTCGTTTGTGCTAAGTTCAATGCTGTATCCATTTGTTGTCTTTCCAATTTGCATCTTTATCTCTGGCTTTTCTAAGCTAAGGTCTTTGGGCTGCCTTAAATACATTATGTTCTCTGAAAGCATCTCACCGTTTGTACCATTTAACAGGGCATAAATTAAAAGGCTGTCTGACTTATTTTGCCCCAAAAGCTCTTTTTTACTTAATGAAAGATAGGATAAACTTGCATTAGACCTTACCGTAACAGGAATTTTTCTTATAAATAACTCCTTACCGCTAAAACCAATTACCTGTACTGTAAGCTGAGCTTCTGTATCCTGACGCTTGTCACTGACGATGTAAAAATTTACATTATCACCACTTTCACTGGGCGATATCAGGAAAGGCTGATAAGCTTTTTTTGCAACATACTGCATTGCTTTCCACCTCTTGTAATAATCCATGCTCGACCAGCTTGCAACAGGCCAGCAGTCATCTAATTGCCAGAAAAGTGTTCCCATACAATACGGCATACTCCGCCTGTGTGCCTCGATTGCCTGTTTTATTCCGTAGCCCTGCATTACCTGCCCTGTATACAAGAATGATTGAAAATCCTTCGGAGTCTTGTAATACATCTTCATGTAATCTCTGATCCTTAGATTTCCTATACCGCTTCTTTGATGTGCTGCCATGACATCGGATTCTATATCCCAGTCTTCAGGCAGCGTATATGATTTTACAGTCTTAAATTCAGGGAAGGACTGGAATCCATATTCACTTATAAATCTTCCAAGTTTTTTTTTGAAAATTTTCAAATGGCTCTTTCCCATGCCATACTCCCCAGTAATGCGTATCACCAGAACCTGCCTTTGATGCTCGTCCATAATCTGAACTTGGTGAAGATGGCCAGTAGTATCTTGTACCATCATAGTCCTTGCATACAGTTGGCAAAATGTTAAGGAAAATTTCTTTATATGTATTATAAATATATTTTTGCTTCTCTAGCGAGTATCT
>JAUZPB010000074.1 GCA_030706145.1 Bacteroidota bacterium | reverse complement strand
CACCACCGGCTTAGGCTTGGCAGCTGGTTAGGAAATAATGAAAAGTACATTGGAAGAGATTACTTTGAAGATAAGTTATGCGATATCTTTGCGGACTCGGAAGGTTACCAGGAGTGGATATGGACCAGGTACCGGTTACCAGTAATGCGCATAAAATCTTCATATTACAACTATCTCAGCCAAACCTCTTACAGGCAGATGAGAAATATCAGAATTAATTCAACCTTGCCAGACTCCCTGTTTCAGCCGCCACAATAAATGAAATCAGATGTTGATTTCTGATACTTTTTTATTCTCTTTAGTAATAATATCAAAAACAGGCATATCAGAGATTTGTTTAATTCTATCATTGCCTGAAAGGAAGCTTAGTTTTCCATCTCTGTTTCTGGACTCGCGTGCCCGGTTAAGAACATATCCCGATTCACAATCCAAAGTCTTTAGATTACCTGAGACATCCTCACGAACAAAAAATGCATTAGAGCCAGCAGCATTACAACCTACAAATGCATAGCCCTTCTTTTTAGCCAAAATGCATAAAGCCTTAAGAGAAGAGCCATAGTAAAGATTGGAATAATGAGCTTTTGTCCTGTAAAATGTACTGTCATATGGAATAGTGACAGCATCTTTGCATCCAAATAAACTATTATACTCGCAGATCACTATTCTTGGAGAAACAACAGAGATAGCATCCCAAATCCAGTAGTCATTTCCATCAACATCAACGCTTAACAGACCAATATCACCTTTAATACCGCTTTTTTCAATTAGTTCATTTATATTATCTTTTGTGATAAAAGCATTGACTGCAGTAAGATTATATCTCCAGTAAATATCGCTTTCTTTGATCTTATTAACATTTTTCTCAGAGCAATCCATTACCAATCCCTGCCAATCATTGTTTAACAGTAAGAATCTTGTATTGGACTCCCTGTAATCCTCGACCCCAAATTCAATAAATGTATCATTCTCAATGGGAACTTTTGAGATCAGGTACTGAATAATTCCATCTTCACCGCGCTGCGAAAAGACCCTGAATTCAATATCTGACAATTTGTCTGGCATACTTTGATTTTTATGAATTTCATTTATGAGCAGTTTTGCCGAAAGAGCGCGGTTAATTTCAATTTGATATTCTAAAGCTTCATATTTCTTATAAACCGGTTTAATAGCTTTTTTAATGAGCTGTTTAAAGAACATTTTCATGTAGGGTCCTGAATTTCTTTGATATTTAACTATTTACTTTAGTATATAGTAAAAATTTTTAGCTTTACGGAAAACTATAAGATGTTTTTTTTCAATTTGCTGATTTTATTTCAATTATAGACTAAAAAGGGAAGGAGAAGAGACATATTAAGAAAGAGTGAAAATACAAAGAGGCTGTGTCAGATAAAAGCTGAATTTGCAAGAACAATTTCACTAAACTGTAAGTACCAGCTAATATATCCACAAATTATGGCCTGTAAGAGACAGCCCCTTTATTGAAATAATTATGCAAGTAAATTAGCTTCCAATTCTTGACAATAAATTTCTACATTACCAGCTCTTCTTTTGAAAGGACCTTTTCCATAGTTTTCCATGGAAGTAATGCACATTTTACTCTCGAGGGGGAATTTCTAATAATACCGAAGACAGCAAGATCTCCACTATTTTGTAATTCAGTTATTTCTGCTTCACTGCTACTGTCCATCATTTTAATAAATTCCCTGAACATTTTTTGAGCCTCGCATATAGTTTTACCTTTAATAGCGCAAGACATCATTGAGGCAGAGGATTTAGAGATAAGGCAGAGTTCACCCTCAAATTTCACTTCTTCTATACGATCTCCATTTAAGAGCACATGAAGTAGAAGATGATCCCCACAAAATGGATTAAAGCCCTCCTCGGTATGGTTACAGCTAGTGCATTCGCCGAAGTTAAGGGCATGATCGCTATACTGATTTATAACTTTCTGGAACTTATCATTAGCAGTTGTGGAAGACTTACCTTTTGAAGAAAATGCAGACTGCTTATTAACCAGTTTCTTAAGGACACTTAGCAGTATATCTATCTCCTCGGTCATATTATAAAAGGCAAAAGAAATTCTTGCTGTAGCCGGCACATTAAAAAAGTCCATCACAGGTTGAGTACAATGATGTCCTGTACGTATAGCAATTCCCTCATTATCAAGATATGTTCCTATATCATGAGGGTGAATACCATCGAGTACAAAAGATACGACAGGAGCTTTGTTTTTGGCATTACCGATTATTCTAAGTGTTTTAATATTCAGCAATCCTGACTGTGCATAGTTTAGCAATTTGGTTTCATACTTAGTGATAGCATCAATTCCCAATGAGTTGACATATTGAATTGCACTTTCAAGTCCAATAGCACCAGCAATGTTCTGAGTGCCGGCTTCAAATTTCTGTGGAAGTGTATTGAATGTAGTTTTCTCAAATGTCACGCGTTCAATCATATCACCACCGGTCTGATAAGGGGGCATATTTTCAAGGAAGTGTTCTTTTCCATAAAGCACACCAATACCTGTAGGGCCATAAATCTTATGTCCAGAAAATACATAGAAGTCACAATCAAGATCCTGCACATCAATTTTCTGGTGTGGAACAGCCTGTGATCCATCGATGAGTACAGGCACACCTTTGTTATGAGCTTTTTTAATAATCTCCTTTACAGGGTTAATAGTTCCAAGTGAGTTTGATACATGTACCACTGACAGGAATTTTGTCTTTTCGGTAAAAAGATTGTCTAATTCGTCTATTAGAAGTTCTCCAGTGTGGGAGATTGGAATTATTTTTAATTTTGCTTTTTTTTCTTCACAAATCACCTGCCATGGAACAATGTTAGCATGGTGCTCCATTGCAGAAATAATTATCTCGTCACCTTCATTTAATGTTTGCCTTCCAAAAGAATAAGCCACAAGATTAATAGCTTCAGTAGCACCTCTTACGAAAATTATTTCCCTGCTTTTTTTTGCATTTAGAAATTCTTTTATAGTCATCCTGGCAGATTCATAGGCTAAAGTTGCCTGTTCACTTAGAAAGTGTACCCCCCGGTGAATATTCGAATTAAGAGTTTCGTAGAAGTCTTTTTCACTTTTAATTACCTGAAGTGGCTTCTGAGTAGTCGCAGCATTATCGAAATATATCAATTGCTTGTTTCTGACGGATCTATTAAGTATAGGAAAATCTCTACTAACAATATAAGGATTGAAAACACTGTTACCGGATCTCAAATAATGGATCATTTCCTGAATCTTGTAGTGCATGGCAGCTCCCTCTTTATAAAATAGCCTATATATAAAAAAGGCCGTTTTATGTTGTTTTTACAAGACAAAAGTAAATAGTTCCATTTTCAGTGTGATTTATCACACTTTGAAATCATCCAGAGGGCAGCAAGCATAGTAATTTAACAGCACTAATTTTGTTTTTTATTCCTCCAATTTTATTCAACTTTTACCAGTTGTTTTCCAATATTTTCTCCTTTGAATAATCCAATAAAAGCAAGGGGCAGTTTTTCAAAGCCAGTTAAAACACTTTCCTTATTTTTAATTTTCCCTTCTCTATACCATAAAGACAAGGCTTTAATAGCTTCATCATAGTGGTCTGAAAAATTACGGACAAGAAATCCTTGCATCAAGGCAGTGTGAGTAAGAATAAGAGGTTGAATTCTTGGTCCAATTGGCTGCTCTTTTGCATTGTATAAAGCTATCTGCCCGCAGACAGAAATTCTTGCATTATTATTTAATTGCATAAGTACTGCATCAGATATTTGGCCACCTACATTATCAAAATAAACATCGACACCGTTAGGGCAAGCTTTCTGAATTGCCATTTCCAGTTCATTATTCTTCTTATAATTAATAGCCTCATCAAAGTTAAGATCATTTTTCAGGTAATCGACTTTTTCATCCGACCCGGCAATTCCAACAGCCCTGCATCCCTTTATTTTAGCAATCTGCCCGACTACACTTCCAACAGCACCAGCTGCAGCACTAATAACTACTGTTTCACCCTCTTTTGGCTTCCCAATTTCGAGAAATCCAAAATAGGCTGTAAGCCCAGGCATTCCTAGAATTCCAAGTGCAGTACTAACCGGTGCTATTTCCTTATCGACCTTTCTTACATCTTTTCCATCAATAACTGAATACTCAGACCATCCAAGTGTTCCTACTACATAATCACCATTTCTGAAGGCATCTGCTCTGGACTCTATTACCCGTCCAACCACTCCTCCTGTAATAACCTCATTAAGCTCATAACCAGCGCTATAAGACTTTCTTTGGCTCATCCTGCCTCGCATATATGGATCCACAGAGATATATTCTGAGTGAATAAGGATTTGGCCGCTTTGAAGTTTAGGAACTTGACCTTTAACAATCTTAAAACAGCTTTCATCAGGCATACCCTCTGGGCGTTTTGCAAAGAGTATCTGTCTGTTTATCATCTCAGCCATTACCTAGTCTCCTTTCATTGTTACGTATTCATATTACATTACGAAAAGTTAATTATCAAATCCAATTATCTTGTTACAAGCAATTTATCGATAGTTCTAGCAGAAATAAGTTATAGGTTTTCTCAGAAAATTGAATATTTTAGAATAATGATTAATAATCTTGGCTATTTTTATTTAAGAGAAAAAATGATTAACAAAGCATAAGCTGAAAGAATTGAAAATAGCAAATTAGTTTTTCTTCCCCTGCGGTACAAACGTTAGAATATAGGTCAGGTGAATAAAAATGATAAAGAAGCTTACTAAAGCTATAGTTTTTTGCTTATTTAATGTTGCTCTTTTGCTACAATTTCAAAGCTGTTATAGCACTGTCCAAGATAGTACTAAAAAAGAGAGCAATAGGAGTGCTGATAGCCTTGCCCCTGGTGAATGCATTATTGAAGGAGTTGTACATGATTTTGAAAAGCAAGAGCCTATCCAGGAAAGTGAATTTGATATACCCAGTGACACACCCAGAGTTTTCATTCTTGACAATTACTTCTGGGTAACTGAAACTCCTCCATACAGTATAAAACATATATTTCTTGAAGGGATAGACATGTCATATTTAAATAAATATGTAAGGATAAAGGGAGTAATACAGAATGCTCCTTCGGGTTATTATGTCAACATACAAAATCCATTAAATATCAGGCTTTATGTTTCAAAGGTTGAATATATAAAGTAAACAATCTAGTTCTGTTTCTCGAACCTTTTAGATAGTTCAACAATTCTCTTTGCAATTTCCTTATTTGGTATACTCTTAGGTTCAATTTTACATCTGATATCTGCATCAAAGAAAACCTCATAAACTTTAATTGCAAGTATTGCCAGCTCGCCTGCTCTTTGAGGTATTGTCTCGTTTGGAAATAGTTCAGGATTTTCCTTTATAAATTTTGCCGCTTGCTGTACGGCAAGATGAAGTTCTCTACTATCTTTAGTTATATAGTTAAACTTCCAAAGTTTGATTTGTTTTGTAATTAGACCTTTGGGATCATAGTCAACATCGATTCCAGCTGCCACATAAATTCTGCAGTCATAGTTCTTACAAGTAAATGGGCGGGATGTGTAGATTGAACATTTGTTATCGGCAAACATGGGGCAATGTCCATTTTTCGAATAACCCAGTAAGACATTTCCTTTAGGCAGTCCGGGAGCATCAAACAAAAGTCTTCTATCGATTACCTTTAGGGTTTGCTTTTCTTCAGGTTTTATATGTATAAAATGAGATGATGTGCAACATGCCCTGCAAGAGCCACAAGGAACCTCTGCACCTGAATTATTCATTAGCATATCCCGGGTTTTCATTAACCAGGAAGAAAAATCTTCTGCAAGGATTTCATTTTCTTCAATCGCGGCTTCATCATTTTTCATATGAGTTCTGTACTTATTTTGAATAATTTCATCAATTTATTTTGCAGTTTCCAAACAGTAATAATACGCATGATTTAATTACCTAAAAGTTCAAATTCGGCAACTACGGGCAAATGATCTGAAGCTTCAGATCTTATTAGCTTTATAGAAAGTGGTTTAATTCTATTTAAAATATTTTTTGAAATATAAATATAGTCTATTCTTCTATCGGGGTTTACAGATGGAAATGAATAGCCATTGCTACCATTTAGCATTTCCCAAATATCAACAAAGTATTCTTTTAGTGCTTTATGCATTTTTGTATCGGGAGTGCTATTAAAATCGCCGCACAAAATTACTGGCATATCTGGGTAATCTTTTATAGCTGAAATAATTTCATCAACATTCATCTGCTTTTCCTCATCGTTACTTTTATCGCCTGTGTGCGTGTCAATAAAAACAACATTTTCACCATTAATATTGACCACAGACTGCAGCATTCCTCTTTGTTCACCCGGGCGTATCATTTTGTAGTGAATGTTTTTTACTGAATCTATTTTATATTTTGAAAGGATTCCATTTCCATAATCGCCTCCCTGGAAATCGATATTTTTACCAAAAGCTATGGACAAGTCCGTGTACTCTTTAAGCAAATTCATTATATCAATTTTCCCCGTACGTTCTACTCCCCTATCGACTTCCTGCAAGGCAATAAGGTCAGCATTTGCATCTTTACAAATATCACTAATTCTTTTTATATCAATTTTCCCATCCATACCTTGGCCATGGTGAATATTGTAAGTCATGACTCTCAGTGTTTTCGTATCCTGTGAATACAAGGATCCAAATAATAAAAGGAATATAAATAATAGAGCAGAGATATAGTTTTTCATAGTTCAGCGCAAGATATTTTTTTGAATGGGATAAAATACGATTTTTTATGATTTTATTTATCATTGTGCCTGGTAAGGTAAAGTTCCACATCTATTTTTCTCTCTCAATGAATACCGCATTTAACTTTATCCCGATGCTAAAGCAATTTTTGGTAAGTAAGTATTTTGCCTGCATCATTTTACCTGGTCATATTAATATTTCTTAGTATATACTTGTTTTTAAACTCATTTTATTATATTTTTAAAACAATTCGCCTTAATATCTAAGGCTACTAATCATTTTTCCCTAATATTATATGGATACGAGAAAAATTTAAGCAATTATGCTGCCCAGAGATGGAAATAAAAGGCAGATCTGAATACAACTAAGATGGAGTAAATATGAAAATATTAAGCAAGTTACTAATAATCTTTCCTATAGTATTATTTACCTGGACATTTTGCATATCAACTGAAACATATGCGCAGGCTGATCCAACTGGTGTTATAACTGGTACAGTAAAAGATGTCCCTGCAAAAAAACAAGGAGAGCCAACGTTAAGTGAAATTGCCGATGCCATTGGGCACAGCCGCATTGCAATGAACATCATATGGACTCTGCTGTGTGCATTTCTTGTAATGTTCATGCAGACTGGATTTGCTATGGTCGAGACAGGCTTTATAAGAGCAAAGAATGTAGCACATACAATGGGTATGAACTTTCTAGTCTATGCTATTGGGATAACAGGATTCTGGATATGTGGATTTGCTTTTATGTTTGGTGGAGTTGGTTCAGTATCCTCTCTTGGTGGGACACCAGGGCTTGTGCATGAGTTTAGCCTTAACATTTTTGGCAAAACATTCGGACTTATTGGAGGCAAAGGCTTTTTCTTAAATGATAGTGTTTATGATGTTGGGATTTTCGCTTTATTTTTATTCCAGATGGTATTCATGGATACAACCGCGACTATTCCAACTGGTGCAATGGCTGAAAGGTGGAAATTCAGTTCGTTTATCTTTTTTTCTTTCTTTATATCAATGTTTGTTTACCCAATCTTTGGCAACTGGGTATGGGGTGGAGGCTGGTTGGCACAGATGGGAGTTAATTTCGGTTTAGGGCATGGCCATGTTGATTTTGCCGGCTCATCTGTAGTACATATGGTAGGTGGAATTGCAGCTCTTGCCGGAGCAATTGTTCTTGGTCCTAGAATAGGTAAATATGGCAAAGATGGAACTGTTAATGCAATTCCAGGGCATAATCTGCCTATGGCAATAATAGGTACATTTATTCTTGCATTTGGATGGTTTGGTTTTAATGCAGGATCGACTTTATCTGCAAATGATCTGCGCCTTACAATAGTTGCGACAAACACACTTATTGCATCTGCTGCAGGAGCTTTATCGGCGACATTTTATATGATGTGGAGATATGGGAAGCCTGATCCAAGTATGATGGCAAATGGAATGCTTGCAGGACTTGTTGCAATTACAGCTCCGTGTGCTTTCGTAAACTCACTTTCAAGTTTTGTAATTGGAATTGTAGCAGGAGTACTTGTAATAAAAGCTGTTTTTTATATTGACCAGAAATTAAAAGTTGATGATCCTGTCGGGGCAATTGCAGTGCATGGCATTAACGGGCTTTGGGGAATAATTGCCGTTGGAATATTTGCCGATGGAACCTATGGTAATGGCTGGAATGGAGTACCGGGAACTGTACGCGGATTACTTTATGGCGATCCAAGCCAGCTTGTTGCCCAGCTTATAGGATCATTAGTATGTGCAGTATTTGTTTTTTCTACCATGTATGGATTCTTCAAATTAAGCGACAAGCTTTTTGGCATAAGAGTTTCAAAGCGAGATGAAATTGAAGGTCTTGACATGCCTGAAATGGGTGTAAAGGGATATGATGATACAGGAATTCAGGGGAAAGAATATTCTCCAATGCCTGCAAAAGAAATTTATAATACATTTTGAACAAAAAAGTGGTTCATAATGAGTTTACTTATGAACCACTTTATAAAATGCCTTATATTTTATTTTGCAGCAAGTTTACTTTCATCCAGTCTATCTGTCCTGAAGGAGGAAGCTGGAAGGCCCATTTTGTTAAAGAGCGTAGCTTCAGAGATATTGCTCCATGCATATCTTACATAGAGAGGTTCTTTAACAAGAGGACTTGAAACAATTAGTTTCTTACCACTTACCTTTACTATAGCTTTAACAAAAATTCCATCTTTTGCTGCAATGAGGAAGTTATTATCTCCATTTTTTTCATTTATCAAGAGTCCTCCCTCTGCATGATCGAATGAAAGAATTATTTTGTCGTTTTGAATTTTTGCCGACTTAAATACAGGCCCTGAATAAATTCCCTTTTTATTATAATCTTTTACAAGTGCCCATGAAGCTAATCTTTCACCAACGGCTTTTTTATTTCCAGGATGAATATTATTTACATTTCCAATATCCAAGGTAACAGCCATACCAGTCTTAGGTACAGAAAGACTTAAAAGCTGTGCTTCTCTTAACTTTTCAGAATGTATCTGTTCCCCATAGTTGTAAGGAGCAATCTGAACATAGTAGAATGGGAAATTTCCAATCTTCCAAGCTTCTCTCCAGTTTGAGATCATCATTGGGAAGAGCCTTTTATACAAATCTGGGTTACCTGTATTTGCTTCTCCCTGATACCAGATAGCTCCCTTAATAGAGTATGGAATTAGTGGTGCAATCATCGCATTATAAAGCACGGTAGGAGTGTTAGCATTCAAAGCTTCCGGCTGAACTTTAGGGTGAGAAGCCAGATCTTCTCCTTTAGTCCCATGTATATAAAACTTCATATTTTTGTAATCAGCTACAGGCAAATACTTCCATGTACCATAAATAGGTATACAATCGCTTCCATCTTTTAAGTGCAGTTTCAGCTGTTCTTTCTTTCCATAGAGTCCTCCGCCGCCCTGAGTATCCAGGACGCGGACAGCAATTGTCAAAGCAGTATCACTAATTACCGAAGAAGGCACTGTATATTTTCTTTCAATCTGCCAGCAGCCATCTTCCATGAATTCGCCTACTTTAAGACCATTTACAAAAGTTTCGTCCATATCATCAATGGGGCCAAGTTCAAGAATAAGATCTTTGCCTACCCAGCTTCTTGGTATTTCAACTTTTTTTCTAAACCAGCAAGCGCCATCAAAATACTGAAGCGGTGTAGTTCCCCATTCCTGTGGCACAAGCATTTCCGACCAATTGGAATCATCAAAATCCACAGCTGGGCAGATATTATCCTTAAAGTCCAAAGCTTTCCACCTGTTTTTAGCATCTTTATCCTTAAGATCCAGAACAGGAAAACTCTTAAGCCAGTTATTAAGTATCTCGGTCTCTTCCTGGGCTTTGTCAAGTTTAGCAGAAAGGCCATTAAATTCCTTAAGTGTATCTAGAGCATTTTTGCTCATCCAAGATTCTACCGGGGTACCACCCCAGCTTGTATTAATTAGCCCAATTGGAATATTTAGATCCCTATTTAATTTTTTCCCAAAGAAATAAGCCGTAGCACTAAACTTTGCAGCTTTTTCGGGTGCAGATACTTCCCATTTTCCCGAACAGTTAAACTGTTTTTTAGCTGAGATTTCCTTTATAAGTGTAAATAAACGGATATTTGGATTCGATGCATTTTTTATTTCTTCCTTACTCGACCATATTGTATCTTTTGGTGGCCAGCCTTCAAGAGGCATTTCCATATTGGACTGACCTGAGCATACCCATACCTCGCCTGTAAGGACATTTTTATAAGTAATTGTTGTATCACCTATTTTGATATTAATATCAAAAGGCCCGCCAGCTTTGGGAGTTTTTATCTTTAGCATCCATAGACTATCACTCTTAACCTTTGTTTTTGCAGTTGCACCCCAGCTTGACCTTAGAATAACATGACTGCCCGGTGTAGCCTTTCCCCAAATTGGTGCAAGTGAATTTTGCTGCAGCACCATATTATCAGAAAATATAGCTGGCATTTCTACAAATGTCTGCGCATTTACCTTTGTTACGAGCAAAGTAAATAAAAACAGGATTAGTATACTTTTCTTCATTTTAACATTTTGATGGTTGTTTAGTAATAATTTTGAATTAAGCTGACCAGGCAAATCTAAATCCTTCTTACATCATTTCCAAATGACCAGAACTGTGTGAATAAGGAAGCTTTTTTAGAAGCGAATTTATCAATTAAGTTTAACTGTCTTATTTCGGGAGCTTTCCTCATATACACTTGTAAATATATACAGTGAATTAATTTTCTAGCATTATTCTAATTGCATATATACAATATTCTATTTATTTTGAAAAGGCCAATATTGTCTAGAAATAATCTCAGAGATATAACATGAAGAAATATCTTTTGTCAGTAATAATGCTGACAACTCTCATCTTACAACCTATGCTTGCCGGCCCCAAAGTGCAAAGAGTAAATAAACCTTCAAATACAACCTTAAATAACTATTATGTTAGCAACAGGGCCCCGCTGCAGAATTCATTTTTTATAAAGCTGCCTGTTAATTCAATAAACCCAAAAGGATATGTAAGGAAGGCACTTGAGCTTCAAAGAGATGGACTAACTGGAAATCTGGGCAAAATAAGCCTTTGGCTTACAAAAGAAAATAATGCCTGGTTAAGTAATACCGGGAAAGGTGAATATGGGTGGGAAGAAGTCCCTTACTGGTTAAGAGGTTATGCGAGAATTGGTTATATGCTTGGTGATAAGCAAATGATTGATGAGTCAAATATATGGATTCAGGCAACACTTAATAACCAGAGAGAAAATGGAGATTTTGGACCAATTATAGAGAGAAATGGGAAAAGAGATCTCTGGGCACAGATGCTGATGCTACAGTGTCTGCAGTCATACTATGAATTTTCCAAAGATCAGAGAGTCCTTAATTTAATGACACGTTATTTTAAGTGGCAGCTTTCAATTCCAGATAGTCTTTTCCTCAAAGATTACTGGGAAAACAGCCGCGGTGGCGATAACTTATATAGCGTTTACTGGCTTTACAATATTACTGGGGACAAATGGCTGCTGGAGCTTGCTACAAAGATTGACAAAAACACAGCCAATTGGAGAGACAGGGAAGATCTTCCGAACTGGCATGTTGTAAACATTGCCGAATGTTTCCGTGAACCAGCCACATATTACCTCCAAAGCGGAAAGCAATCTGATCTGGATGCAACTTATAACAATTTTAACTTAGCAAGGGAAATATATGGGCAAGTGCCCGGTGGAATGTTTGGCGCTGATGAAAATGCAAGGCCAGGTTATGATGATCCAAGACAAGCTTCTGAGACCTGCAGTTTTGTAGAGCAAATATCATCGGATGCTCTACTGATGAGAATAACGGGAGATAGTTTCTGGGCTGAAAATTGTGAAGATGTAGTTTTTAATTCATTACCTGCTGCCTTCATGCCCGACTACAAAGCCCTTCGTTATCTTACAGCTCCCAATATGGTTCAAAGTGACAGTAAAGATCATTCACCTGGACTGAACAACAACGGTCCTTTCCTTATGATGAACCCCTTTAGCAGCCGCTGCTGCCAGCATAATCATAGCAGTGCGTGGGTAAATTATGCTGAAAATCTTTGGATGGCCACTCCAGATGATGGCCTAGCTGCTCAGTTTTATTCGGATTGCGAAGTAAGTGCTAAAGCAGGAAATGGATCCGAGGTAAAGCTTTCTGAGACAACGCATTATCCATTTGATGATGAAGCAAAGATCAAAATAAATGTAAAAAAGGCTGCTGATTTTCCACTTTATTTAAGGATCCCCTCATGGTGCAGGACAGCAATTCTAAAAATAAATGGGAAAAATGTTCCTATAGGTTCTGATTCTGGAAGTTATTTAAAGATATCTAAAAAATGGAAAGATGGAGACATAGTATCTATAAAATTTCCGATGAGCATTCATCTACGGAAATGGGGAAAGAACAAGAACAGTCTAAGTGTAAACTATGGTCCAATTACATTTTCATTAAAGATCCAAGAAAAATATGTAAAAAATGACAGTAGGCAAACTGCCATCTCGGATTCAAAATGGCAGCCTAGTGCAGATCAATCCAAATGGCCTTCTTTTGAAATCTTTCCTGCATCGGCTTGGAACTATGGTTTGTTAGTCAATGATAATAGTCCAGAGGGTTCTTTTAAGGTAATAAAGAAAAGCTGGCCTAAAGACAATATGCCTTTTACAAATAATTCCGCACCAATCGAGTTGAAAGTCCAGGGGAAGAAAATAAATGCCTGGAGTTTAGACCAATATGGTTTATGCTCTGTACTTCCCCAGAGTCCTGTAAAAACAGATCAGAAGGCAGAAACATTGATTCTTGTTCCCATGGGAGGAGCAAGGCTTAGAATATCAGCTTTCCCAGAAGTAAAATAAATAAAGGTTGAAAATGAATCTAAAACGCAAATGTCTTACCATCTTAATTTTGTTTGCTACATTACAAGGTGCTCTTTTAGGTCAAAGCAAAGAGCTTGCAGATTATGTTAATACATATATAGGTTCTATTAGTCCCAAAACAGGTGGCACATCTCCACTTGTAAGGATACCTCATGGAGAAATTGAAATTGCCCCGGCATTTACTCCAGGAATCGGTGATCAATATCTTGCAGACAAGATATTTGCTTTCCGTTTCGGCATTGTAAATATAATGGCAAATACAGGAGAGATAAAATTAGCAGATAAAAATATTTCTTCAAGATTCGATCATGATCTTGAAACTGCCACACCCTACTATTATTCTGTTCTTCTTGAAGATTTTAATATAAAAGTAGAATATACTGTAAATAACAATTCGGCCTATTTTAGATTTACATTTCCCAAATCAGAAAAGTCAAACCTTTTCTTAGCCTTAAATGGAAAAGCTTCTTTAGATATAAAAAACGGGAAAGAAATAGAAGGCTCATCAGAAATCAACTATAATAATTTTTCCTATGACATACAGAAAAGGAAAAGAGTTTTTTACTGTGCAGAATTCAGCGCTCCTTTTTCCGCTTCAGGAACATGGCAAGGAGATAAAGGAGCTATTGACAAAAAAAGTTTAGCAGGTGAAAGGATAGGAGCTTTTGCTACATATTCAACAAGAGAAAATGGAGTAATAGAAGTAAAGATCAGTTTCTCTGATAAGAGCATTGATGAAGCACGAAGCACTCTTGATAAAGAAATGCCTGGTTGGAATTTTGAGGCTGCAAAAAGTACTGCAAAAGAACTATGGAACAAGTCTTTGGGACTAATAAAAGTTGAAGGTGGAACCGAAGAACAAAAGACAATCTTTTACTCAGCTCTATACAGAACAATGGGCATGAAAGGAAATGTATGGGACACGTACCGCTGTGCATATCCTCTGCAGACGATAATTGAGCCAGAAGAAGATATGAAAGCAATAAATGAATTTATAAAAATATACAATGAAACCGGATGGCTTCCAAGTTCCGGAGCAATGATAGGAAATCATTCTACATCTGTAATAGTTGATGCTTATATGAAGGGGCTGCGCAACTTTGATGTAAATAAGGCATATGAAGGAATGAAGAAAAATCACATGGAAGCCACAATGGTTCCATGGAGAGACAAGGGGCACATAACAGAGCTTGAAAAGTGTTATTTCGAAAAAGGTTATTACCCTGCACTAGATGTAAAAGAGCATATTGAAGAACCCTGCAGTGTTGGAATGCCCTATCAGATAAAATGGCTTCCAGAAGTAGGAGTTAATGAAACTGTAAAAGAAGTTGATGGATGGCATAGAAGGCAGTCTGTCTCTGTTACACTAGAGCATAGCTATGATGATTGGTGTTTAGCACAGCTAGCAAAAGCGCTCGGGAAAAATGAAGATTATGAATACTTTATAAAGCGCGCTCACAATTATCAGAATCTTTGGAATCCAAAGATCGGTTTTATGGCCCCCAAAACAGCTGAAGGCAAATGGGTTGAACCTTTTGATCCTAAGCTATCAGGCGGATTTGCCGGAGAAGGATACTTTGCAGAAGGAAATGCCTGGATAAATACATGGCAAGTCCAGCATGATGTTCAGGGATTAATTAGTTTGATGGGTGGACGCGAAAAATTCATTGATAAGTTGAATGCTCTTTTTGTTGAACAATATGGTATGGATAAGCCTGCATTTATTGGACAATTTCCTGATATGACAGGCTTAATGGGACAGTACTGCCAGGGAAATGAGCCAAGTTTTCATATTCCTTTCTTATATAATTATGCTGGACAGCCATGGATGACGCAAAGGCGAGTAAGAGAAATCATGAAGCTTTGGTATAATGCGACTCCATTTGGCCTTAGTGGTGATGATGATCATGGTGCAATGTCATCATGGTATGTATTTAATGCTATGGGTTTTTACCCAGAATGTCCTGGAAGACCTATTTATGATATTGGTAGTCCTATATTCAGCAAGATCACACTTAATGTTGGTGGCGGTAAGGAGTTTACGATTGAAGCAAAAAATGCATCAGATAAAAACAAATACATTCAGTCAGCGACTCTTAATGGAAAGACAATTACTAAAGCCTGGATCGAGCATTCTGATATAGTAAAAGGTGGCAATTTAACTTTTGAGATGGGTGACAGGCCAAATAAAGCTTGGGGTAGCCGTCCTGAAGATGCCGCTCCATCAATGACTCCCGTTGCAGAAGTAAAATAATAGTTCTGCTTATTCTATAAAAAGTGTTGTTTAAGAAGCTAAACTCATACGTGCCCGGTAATAATATATAATAATTATTTCCCGGGCTTCTTTTTTTACTTATAGCAAAAATTTGTAAGTTTACCCTTTACTATATAATAAGTTAATATGAAGTACATATTTATTTCCATACTTTTTCTTTTCTCGACAATTTACTGCCAAAGTACTACTAACCACCTTTTTGTTCCCTCAGGATATATTATAGAAACACTAAGTGGTTATGGTTACTCCAAATCGATTACAAATCAGTCAAATATTGCAAGCTCTAATCCATCTGCAATGGATAGGTTCATAAATCCAACGATAGGTATATCATATCAAATAGAGTCAGATCTAAAGCCAGGTTATATTGCCGATATTGGAGTAACGCGTTATAAAAAGTCTCTTCCGCAATCTGCAGGACTTATTCTGCCTTATAAAGGACTTCGACTTGGATTTGGATTCAGCCAAAAATATAATTGTTCTCTTGTTTTTGGAAAAATACTTGTTACAACAGTCGACAATCCAGATGGAATAGGAAATGCAAGTCTAAATGTAGCTGAAGAAGCAGAGGCCATAAGGTATTCAGGTCTTATTTCTTATGGTTTTAATGATCTAATCTATAAAAACGACAGATTTATTCTAGGGGGTGCAGTTAACTACGACAGACTTAATTATCACTACAGTTGGGGCCTTAACGAAACAGATCCAGATAGAGTGTTAAAATCACATGGAAGTAATGTAAGCTATTCATTTGGAATCATGTATGCCTTCCCAAATTCCACAAGACAAAAAAATCTATTCAGTATTTCATTTGAAAGAGGTGCTGAATTTAATAATATGGAAACAGATGAAAATCTTGCAAGAGGCATTTACCAATCATCGTATCTTTATAGTTCAAAGGATATTTCTATAAGCAAAGAGCCAGATAAAGGCAGCCTAGGGATAGACTATTTCTTTTCCGACCTTTCACTGATCTCTACCACTGTTTCTTATATTGGATGGAGTAGCGCCGGAAATAATAAAGAGGACCAAATAGAGGCAGCCTCAAGTTATATTTATAAACTAAGAGATAATCTTTCCTCTTCGGTTGGAATTTTCTATACTGACCTTAACTACAAGGATAACACCTTTGCCAAAGATGGCAGTTACAGATCATTGTTCATTATGGCAGGTGCAGTTTATTCATATGCATTAGTTGATTTTGATCTTGTAATAGCAGACAGCCATCTACTCTCTGGCAAATTGCGTAAGGAAACAATTGGAAAATTATCTGTAGGATTTCATTTATAAAGATCAACTGGGGGACATTCTTGTCCTCCTAACTATAAAGCCTTGGCTAAAACACTCCTTTAAATATCTTCCATTCGCTTCATTTCCCAATGTCTTAATTTTCCCCATTGATTTTTCAAAGAATATATTTATAATAAATTCTCACAAGCAAATTTCATAAAACAAATGGAAGGAAATAGTATGCAGAAGATAACCCCATTTCTATGGTTTGAAAATCAGGCAGAAGAAGCAGTTAACTATTATACATCGATTTTTAAGGATTCGAAAATTATAAAAACGACAAGATATGATGAGGCATCTTCAAGAGCTTCCGGAAGACCTAAAGACTCAGTAATGACTGTGGCATTTCAGATAAACGGGCAGGACTTCGTTGCACTAAACGGAGGTCCGGAGTTCAAGTTCACAGAAGCTGTATCCTTTGCAATTAGCTGCAAGACACAGCAAGAAGTAGACTATTTCTGGGGCAAACTTGCTGAAGGTGGCGAAGAAGGGCAATGTGGTTGGCTAAAAGATAAATTCGGATTGTCCTGGCAAGTTGTTCCAACGGCACTCGAAGAGATGTTAAATGATAAGAATACCGAAAAAACTAAAAGAGTAATAGAAGCAATGTTACAGATGAAAAAACTTGATCTGGAAGTCTTAAAGAGAGCATATGTTGGATAATTTTTTTGCACGAGATAAAAATTCGTGCACATGATCTAATTGGGAGAAAATGAGTTTATTGTTCTCATTTTCTCCTATAATATTTTTAACAATCAATTATCAAACAGCGTTCACATCAACCTAAAAAATACCAAAGGTATTTCCCTCTGTGTCAATGCAGATTTTAGTAAGAAGAGTTGAAGTATTTTTATCAATTGCAATAAAATCACTTACACTAGAAATTACTACGAGACACTTAATTTTTCTCCAATTCTTTAGGACCAGCATATCCCTTTTTTAATGGTTTGTTTTATTAAGAAGAAATACTCAAATATGAACTGAGATAAGAACATGGATCTCATTTATTAAAAAACGAAGTATTCTTTTCCAGAGTTTTGTTTCTAAAGGAGAAGAGCCATGAAGAGATTATTTATTCTTTTGCAACTTTCAACATTCATATTATCCTTATTTATCCCGAATAATAAAATAGTCGCACAGTGGGTTCATCTAAATGGTCCAGAGGGAGCAACAGTCAATTCTCTTGTTGTACGCGGGAATATTATATATGCAGGTACATACGGCGGAGTATATCAATCAATAAATGGTGGTTTCTTTTGGGATGAGAAAAATAACGGATTACCAAAGGGAGTATCTATTCTATCACTTGGAGTTAAGGATACTGTAATATTTGCCGGAAGCTTAGGAAAAGGGATATTTCGTTCGACCAATTTTGGTTCAAGCTGGGATTCGGTCAATAATGGGTTGCCTACTAGGCATGATTGGATTAACAGCTTAGTTATTATTGGTGATACTATATATGCAGGTATATATACCGGTAATTACGGCCTCGTGTATTTTTCTTCTGATAATGGTTCTAGCTGGAACTCTATTAGTAATGGGTTACCCGAGTTTGGTTTTATGAATGCCTTAGCTGCAGGAAATAACAGGCTCTATGCTGCTACTTCTTATGGAATCTACCTTTTATCGCCTGATAGTTCAAAATGGACACCTGTTAATAATGGGATTGAGGATAAGTATTTTCAATCGATCTTTGCAAAAGGAGACACGCTATATGCCGGAACCAGTTATGGAGGTAAAGGCATATATCGTTCTTTAGATAGAGGAAATAGCTGGAAGCTTTTGGAAACAGGGCTCAAAGAGACGTTTGTTTATTCTCTAGCCATAAAAGGCAGTACTATCATTGCTGCAACTTCTGAATATGGAATAGTTTTATCAACCGACAATGGGCAGTCATGGAATCCTTCAAATAAAGGTTTGTTAGACTTATCAATTAGAACACTTGCTGTAAAAGGCGATATTATTCTTGCGGGAACTTCCGGAAGTGGGGCTTTCATCTCAACTGATAATGGATCAAGTTGGAAGTCATCTAGTAAAGGATTTACAAATTCTTCTGTTAATGCAATGCTTTTAAGAGGAGATACTTTATTTGCGGCCTTAAAGACTGGAGTCTTTTTCTCAACCGATAATGGTGATAGTTGGCTGTCTAGTAATAATGGGCTCGACAGTACATCTGTAGTTTCTTTTGCATTTCTTGGCAACAAGATCTTTGCTTTAACCAAAAGAGGAATTTATATCTCTTCAAATAATGGTTCGTCTTGGGCTGCATATAATAATGGGCTACAAGCCTCAATTTATAATTGTATTGCAGCCAAAGGCAATTACATCTTTACTGGCACTGATAATGGAATTTATATTTCAACGGAAAAAGATTCCATCTGGAAATCAGCAAATAAGGGGATGAGAACACAACTGGACTCAATACTTTCTGTCTCTGCCCTTACCTATTATGGAAATATGGTTTTTGCAGGAGCTTCCGGCATAACAACCGGCGGCGGGATTTTTCTTTCAACCGATTATGGAGCAAACTGGATTAATGGAGATGAAAAAATCGGAATGGGAACAAAGATCCATATTAGATCATTTGCAGTAGCAAAAGAGAAAATATTTACAGCGTATACCTACGGACAACTTTATCATCCTGTAGTTGCTTTAACATCTGATAGCGGAAAATCATGGACTGATATTAGTAAAGGGATTCCCCCTTATACTGAAACACAAAAGTTTCATGTCATTGCTGATAGTCTTTATGCCATAACAGATTATGGAACATTTAGTTTCTCATTTGACAGTTTAGCCTGGATAAATGCAGGTCAGGATTTTCCGGGTGAATTATTATCATCGGCTTATAATAACAAATATGCTTTTGCCGGAATTAATGGACTTGGTATATGGCGTAAAACATTAAAGGCAACATCCATTGAGATAAAAGACAATAGTACAAAGGATTTAAGTATATTTGCACTTGGTCAGAATTATCCCAATCCTTTTAATTCGTCAACTTTTATTACTTACTCTATACCATCTTACACCAATGTCGAGCTTAAGTTATTTGATATACTTGGAAGAGAAATACTTACACTTATAAATCAATGGCAAGAGAAAGGGAAATATAAAATACTTTTTGATGCATCATTTCTTTCAAGCGGGGTATACATTTATGTACTCAAAGCTGGATCTTTCAGAGAAAGTAAAAAGCTAATTCTATTACGATAATTCATATGTCAGCAGCAATAGTTGTAAAAATAGGTTTAAGTTCTACAGCATGCCTTAATGAGTAGGATGTAAAAATGCTCTCAAGGTGTATTAAGCTAGACCTAGATTGTTCCGAGATCTGTCATGAGGCTTTAAGACTTATTCAGTGAGACTCTGAAATTTCGCAGCAGTTCATATCACGATAAAGATTTAGCAGGGGCAAAAATCGTTTTATTATAAATATTCTGATTTAGAAAGAATTTCATTATTTTGCGTTTGCATAATGCATTATAAAAAGCAAATGCAATAAAAAGGGGAAATAATACAACCTTCCTTTAATTAAATGTGGGGAAATTAAAAAAGAAAGGGGTTTAGTTCATGGGGGATTTAACTTTAAAACAGCTTTTAGTATTAATGTTCTTTTTAACAGCCAGCAGTTTTCCAGCAGCAAATAAATCAAATGGGGATCTTCCTTCTACAGATAACAATAAGGTAGCCTATTACGTCTTTGACTCGGGCGGACCTGATCACTACTCACTTACAAACTTCACAGATAAAGCAAACATTGTTGTACTTTTTGAAGGTACTTTATGGGAATTAGCTGATTCGGTCAATTACCACACGGGTTGGATGCGGAATGTCAACTATCACTATTATAGTGAGATTTTACGCGACATAAAGATTTTGCAATCAAGGGGAGTAAAAGTACTAATGAATGTTGATGATGCGGCCTCCTGGAGCACTTCGACACCATTTACTACTTATGATGGGAAAAAGTATGATTATAAGCAATTTGCTGAATTTATTAAAACATGTGCAATTGATAAGCTTCATTTGGACGGTATTTCTCTTGATATAGAGCATAAGGCAACAGGTAACACAGAATATATTACTTTACTAAAGGAAATTGGGAAGTATTTTGGGCCAATGTCATCTAACAATACTTCGCAGATCTATACTGCAGCAATTTATTCTGGTGGTGCGCCGGGATATGTAATCGGGAAATCGCCAGATGTTGCGGCTTATTTTAATTTTGTGATGGATATGGCCTATTTTAACAAAGATTATGCTGCAAGGTTCAATTCATGGGCAAGCTACATAGGTTCATCAAAAACCATGATTGGAGTACTAAATGACTATTATGATGTAAGTTTAGCCAGTGCTGCTGCTGCCTGGCAGCCTGCAAGTCCATCTAAGGCTGGTATAATGGTATATGCGGCAAACAACCTTAAGTCGTATACTGATGCAGTCTTTAGTGCTCTTACAGTTACTTCAGTTGAGCAAGAAAATAAAGAGATTCAATTTACTCTAGCGCAAAATTATCCTAATCCATTTAACCCATCTACTGAGATCAAATATTCCTTACCCAAAGATGGATTTGCAAAAATGAAAGTATATGATCTTCTTGGCAATGAGGTAGCAACCTTGGTAAATGAAGAAAAAGCAGCCGGAACATATACAGTTGCCTTTGATGGATCAAAGCTTTCAAGTGGCGTTTATATGTATCGACTAACAGTTGATAAGTACATCTCAACAAAGAAGATGCTTTTAATCAGATAATTTCATTTAATAGAGTTTAATAAGCCATGAAAATAACGAAACAGATATTTAAAGGCAAAAACGAATCAATTCCTGCTGCTGTCCTCGAGCCTGAAATACAGCCCCATGGTTATGTGCTTGTAGTTCATGGCTATGGAGGATGCAAGGAAGAGCAGCTAGGATTAGCCTGGAGAATTGCGCAGAATGGATTTACATCTGTTGCAATAGATCTCCGTGGTCATGGCGAAAATGAGAACCCCTTCGATGCAACCATTTTTGAGGGGGTCAGGATTGCCGTAGAACAGCTAAAGAAACTTGGGAAAGTAGTAGCAATTGGCCACTCTCTTGGTGGCCGGTTGTCTCTTATAAGCCAAGCCGATTTTAAGATAGGAATTTCTCCAGTCCTTTCTAAAACATATAGTCCCAAAACTGTCAGTCTAATAAAGGAAATAAGAGGTCACAGGACCCGTGAAATTAGGCAGGGAATTCTCTTTG
>JAUZPB010000073.1 GCA_030706145.1 Bacteroidota bacterium | reverse complement strand
TTGACCAGAGTAGTACCTTAAGCAGTTTTTTATTTTCCCAAAGATTTTTCCTGTACATTTAGTATGCTGCAAGTGCCAGAATAAATATAAAGAACATCCCAAGGCCAACCATAGTGTGAAATGAAACGAAAGTCATAACAAGCGGAGGCACATCTTCCTTCGGAAATTCATTAATTCCCTTTACCTTTGCATTTACATCACCAAAAGCCATCCAGCTTAGCAATTTAGGTATTTCAAGCGAAGCCTTAAGTGTAGGAGGCGGTGTAGATGGTATGGCAAAAAGCACAATAGGTGCACCAGTCTGTGTCGAATAGAGTCCCTCTATTGCTGCAAATTTTTCAGGCTGCGTGCGTGCTACCTGCTGAGCGTGTGTATGTCCAAATGGAAATACTTCAAGTAAAGATGTTATTAGTCCAAAAATTATAGAGACCTTCATTGCAGATTTTGCAATTTCAAGATGCTTTTTCTTCAGAAGATAATATGCTGAGATGCCTGCTACAAAGAATGCTCCGCACATAAGTGCTGCATCAACTGTATGGAAGTATCTTGGAAGAGTAGAAGGATTAAATACAGCATCGAAGAAAGAAGTAAGTTCTGCCCTGTTGTTGTTAAGAGTGTATCCTGAAGGAGTCTGCTGCCATGAGTTAGCTGCAATGATCCAGAAAGCAGAGAGAGTTGCGCCAAAGGCTACCATGAGAGCCGAAAACCAGTGGACTCCCTTTGAAACCCTGTTACGGCCAAATAGATACAAGCCTAAAAATCCAGATTCCAGAAAAAAAGCAAATACACCTTCAGCAGCAAGAGGTGCGCCAAAGATATCACCTACAAATTTAGAATATTCGGACCAGTTTGTGCCGAACTGAAATTCCATTACAATACCAGTAGCCACACCAACAGCAAAAGTCAAAGCCAGAAGTTTGCCAAAGAATTTACCAGCTTTCTGATAAATCTCACTTTTCCTTCTCCAGCCCAGAGCTTCCAGTATTACAACCAGCCATGCAAGGCCTATTGAAACAGGCGGGAAAAGAAAATGAAAACCTGCAGTCATTGCAAATTGTACACGTGCAAGAAAAACAGCGTCCATTTTTCCTCCAATTATTGAGTTACGTTATGAGCACAGTTTATTTGATCTATAGAATTTTCATCGAACACATAATCTGATATTTTTGCTTTTTTGAACTCATCAATCAATTTCCTTTCCTGCTGGGCTAGAAAACTGTGTACTTTACAGATGGCAGGAAAAGAGCATACATCCTTATCTCCAAGACAATCATTTAGCACTGCCTGAAACTTCATTATTCTCATAATATCATAGAAAGATATTTCCTCAGCCTTTCTGGCAAGTGATACGCCCCCATAGAGCCCTTGTGTCGTCTTAAGAAGTCCTCCTGTCTTTAGCACGTGAATTATTCTTGCCGCATAGGATCTCGATACATGCATCTTTTTTGATATTTCTGAGACAGACATCTGACTCTTGGACTTTAACCCGGCCAGATATGCCGTTATTCTAATTGCATAATCACATTCTCTTGTCAGGAAACTTTGCATTGTATTACCGCCTAAATAATATATTACTTGGGTAGTAATATATTATAAAAAGACATTCTTGTCAACTTTAAGACATCATGTCTTTTTATTTTTTGCTAAAAAAATTTGACATTATTTTGCCAAAGAATTCTGTAGCGGCATTTCTTTGTTTAGGATTGCTATGGCAGATATAAATTTCTGTACTTTAGAATCCACTTGTACTTTTATTTTCTAAACATTACCTTAACTACTAATAGAGGATTTTTCCACATTTTTTTTACCAGGCCCTGTATGAACAACTCAGAAAATGAAAAAGTAGAAGAGTTGCTTCTTTTACTTGCCGAACTTGTAATTGAGAAGAACAAACAGGAATCTATACCACCTGCCCAGGCACTAAGGCGCAGCCTTTCAAAGGAGCAGTTTGAAGCTAAAACAGATATTCTTATAAGGCAGATAGCAAGTCTAAGGGGAATAAAGCCAGATGCCTCCAAAAGAGAGCTAAGTGAAATTTTTATTGGTGAAAGAAATACAAAAGAGATCATACTTACACAAGCCAACAGAGAGACTCTCAGCTTATTAAAGAAACTCTTTGGGAGCAGTTCACTTGGGACAGAGATTGCAGTTGAAAGCTATTTATTCTTTAAGGAGATGTGCCTGTGGGAGACCCGGGGCATTTTTACTAAAAATGAGCTGGAAGTCCTCTGGGAATACTACTGTGTTGAGGTTCCAGAAATAAATACCGAGCTCTTTAGTTTTGTTGGCAGCCCGCAGGGATTATTAAACGCAATAAATTACATTTCTGGTAAAAAACCGCTACTCTTTCTTTTTCACAAGACAACAAAAGAAAAATTAAGAAATAAGATAATAAAAATATCAAATGCACATCTTCATCTTATAATAGAAGAAATGATACTTTCCATACATGGTGTGGGAAACAGAAGCAAAGATAAGTTCATGCAGACCTATGCTTCAAAAAAATGAGGCTTCAAAAAATGATGCTTTAAAGGAAAACAAAATTCTTTTTAAGAGCCGCTGCCAAGCTTCATAAAAAGAGCACTGAAAGCTGCCTTTGCTTTCTCGAGCTGTTTATAGTTAATACAATAGCAGATCTTAGGGCCTTCCACTTCTCCTTCTATCAGACCTACTTTTTTTAATTCCTTCAGGTGCTGAGATACAGTCGACTGTGCAAGGGGAAGTTCATCGACAATATCGCCGCACATGCATACATTTTTGCTGCTCAGGATCTTAAGTATTTTGATCCTTGCCGGATGTGAGAGTGCCTTGGCAAGATCTGCCAGAAGTACCTCTTCTGAGGAAAACTCATATTTTTTGGATACTGCCATTTTACTTTTTAGTTAACATTATTCAATTTTATTATCATCCACTCTTTTTATTATCATTAGTGTGGCGTCATCTTCAAACTTTGCACTCTTGCCATATTCCTGCACCTTAGTAAAGATGATATTAAGTATTTCCTGAGCGCTTTTATGGTGATACATTTGTGCAAGTTCTTTCAGCCTTTGAATGCCATATTCCTCATTCATTAAGTTTTGTCTTTCAAAAATGCCATCACTAAAAAGTACGAGCACATCTCCAGGAGACATTTCGGCCTCAAGGCTTCCAAGTTTTACCTCTGGAAGTGCGCCAAATATTGGCCCTGTTGAGTTAAGCTCCTCAAGGCCATTGTGCTTTACAAGTATTGGCGAAGGATGCCCTGCATTTACATAGAACAATTTTCCCGACTTATCAAACTCGGCAAAGAAAAGAGACACAAATCGTGTTGAGTATGTACTTTTATATATAACGCGGTTAAGCTTTTTTAACATATTAACAGTCTTTATCTCATTTAGCTTTTCAAGCCTAAGTTCATTCATAAGCTGTATTCTTTTGGGATAAATGCCATCATTCTCATCCATTCCCATTCTTAGTCCAGTTACCACATCACGTACAAGCAAGGCTGCAGGCATACCGTGCCCGCTGGCATCACCAATACAGATACCAAGCTTATTGTTTTCGAGTAAATAAAAGTCATATAGGTCACCGCCTACAAGTTCAGCAGGCTTAGAAGAGCAAGCTATATCATATCCCGGGACCTTTGGAATAAAAGAAGGCAGAAGGCTTTGCTGAATATTTGCCGACTGTGTCATCTCGTTTTTTATTGACTCGGAATAAAGGCGGTAATTAAGAGCACTTCTTACAGCATTAAGACAAAACTCAACTTCTTCCCTTATCCATCCGCTCCTTAGTTCAAAAAGAATTATCCAGCGGTATTCCGTACTGCTTACAGTAAGTGCAACAGGAATTGAGTATTCTCTTGTCTCATTTCTCATTAGGTCAGCGCTAAGTATAGGGTCGTCATAGATATAGCTGTTATATTTAAGTACAGCCTGGACGCCACGTGAAGAAAGCGGAAGGCTCTGCATCATGCTATTAGATTCTTCTTCTTCGGGATAGATAAGCACAAAATCCTCTTCGTATTCCTCATATACTCTTCCCCGCCATAGGCGAATCTCGTTCTTAAAGGTATTTTCAAGTTCGCGGACTATAGTAAAGAGAAAATCTTTTCCCGACTTTTCACGCCCGATCCTATCAAAAATAAAATCAAGTTTTCTATAAAATATCTTTGGTTCTATCATATCTTTCCAATTACTAATACGGTCCTTTAAGCAATATTTTTTTTGTTTTTTCCAGAGCTATTGTCGAAATAATCTGGTCAATTTTGAGCATAGAAATTTAATGTACTAAATTTCAATAAATGACATTGTTAAATATCTCAAAATCCCGGGGTAGAAACAATCTTTTTGATTTTATTTAATATTTTCTTAATTAGGACAATTATAACTTTTTTCTCACACAACCTTTTTCTTCATGGCGTAGTCTAATGTGTAATAAATAAAAGCAAATTTATGATATTTAATTACATTATATAAAGAGGTAAAAAGAAGATGTTTCTTAAAATCAAATTATTACTTATTCTTATGCTCTTAAGTATCTTTAACATGTATACCTTTGCTGGTGAAACAACCAGAAAATACGACTACAAGGATTTTCATGCCGTTGAAGTTGGCTATGGAATGCACCTGGTCATTAGTCAGTCTAACTCATATGCAATTGAAGTAAAGGCTGATGAAAGGGATTTTGAACACCTAAAGGTTGAAAAAAGAAACAACAGTCTGAGGTTTTATATCGACTCTGATCATTTCAGGAAAAGAGGCAACATCGAGATAACGATCAAGATGCCGGAACTAACAGATCTTACATTAAGCGGTGGTTCTGAAGGCAAGATAGGGATGAACATATCAAAGGATTTTGAAGCCGGACTTTCTGGTGGTGCTATGCTTCAGGGATCGCTTAAGTGTGCAAATGCAAAATTTTCTCTTTCGGGCGGGGCCAGGATGACACTCTCAGGAAGTGGAAAAGATCTTGACCTAAACGGTTCAGGCGGAAGTATCTTTAAGCTAAAACAATTCTCAGCTCTTAATGCAGATGTAACCTTATCCGGCGGCTCAGATGCAAAGCTTAAGGTTAATGGTAAACTTAGAACATCGCAAAGCGGAGGCTCACATGTCTCTTATTCGGGCAATACAGTAGTAGAAAGCTCACAGATGAGCGGTGGTTCAAAAATCTCAAAGGAAGATTAAAATAAAAAAGCGGACACTTTTGTTTTATGAGTGTTCCGCTTATAAATATCTTTAGATTATCTGTTGTGTCTTTTTATCTATATCTTTTTTCAGCTTGTTAAGACTTTTAACTTGCAGGTGGAATCAGAGCGTTCAGCAGAGGCTCTATCCACTCGTTTTTTACAGGATCATAGACTCCAAATCCAGCACAAAATTCCCAATAAGCCCAGCTAAAGCCCCTCTGCTCAGCCTGACGGGCAATAAAGCTTGTCCATTTTGCTCTTGAGCCCATATCTGCTCTGTAATATGTTCCGAATTCACCCATATAGATAGGCCGTCCGCTTAATTTAGACCATAGAAGAGTCTTATCAAAATCCTGAATAATTGAATTCATTTGCTCATAGGTTCCAAGCCATGTATTGCCAAGCCAATCTTCAGAACCTGTTACCCATGCAGTACCCTGATGAGTAAACTGCATTGGATTATAATAGTGATAAGTAACTATTATATTTTTATCCTTTGTGGGCAAATAAAGAGAATTCAAATAATCCATGCTATTCCATGAAGCTGGGCCTGCAATAATTGTCCTGAAAGGATTTTTCTTTCTTATAACGCTGATAGCCTCATCAAGATACTCATTCCACAGAGAAGAGGTAAGCTGGTTATTAGGTTCATTAAGGACCTCAAAGAACAGATCTGCAGAATAGTTTTGGTAATGCTCAGAAATTAAGTCCCAGATAGCAAGAAAACGTTCTTTATGCTTTACTGGATCCTGCATTAGTTCATCATAATGCTGAAGGTTTATTATTACAGAAAGCCCTTTTGATAGCGCCTGGTTTACTGCCCAGTCGATCCTCTGAAAAAAGAGCGAATCGATCACATAAGGCGGCTTGTCAGTAGTATGAGCAGACCATTTAATTGGGATCCTTACGGAATTAAAACCTTTTTCTTTAATTACCCTGAAATAATCTTCCTTAAGTATAACTCCCCATTCCCCTTCTATAGGGGCTTCAAGAGCATTACCGAGATTTATTCCACGGCTTATTTTCCTGTTCTGTTTATTTACATCAGGAACATCATTTAAAGGATCATCTGTTGAAGACATAATTGTATCTACTGCCTGCTTTGAGCAGCCAGTTAGTATTAGCATCATTAAGACAACAATTGAAAGTCCAGTTCTTCTAGTCAAAACAATCAATTCTCCGTAATTCTACTATATCAGTACATTCAAAGCAACTGCCCGGGTACCTGAAAAATCAAATGCAAAAATAAGACAATTGTACGAAGAATAAAAACGGAGAATGATTTATCGCTACATCAGTTTTGCTACGATAGGATAAACATCCTCAGAATGCTTTGCCACATCAACATCCCTGATGATCTTATAGATCTTTCCTTCTTTATCTATTATAAAGGTTATTCTGCTGTCGATTCCAAGCTTATTTAATACGCCGTAACTTTTTGAGACATCCTTATTTTCATCTGAAAGCAGAGGAAAATTAAGGTGGTACTCATCGATAAAATTCTTAATTTTTTCTTTTGAATCGACACTTATACCAAAGACCGGGATATTCTTCTCCTTAAATTTAGAGATATTGTCTCTAAAGCTGCAGGCTTCTTTTGTGCAGCCCGGAGTACTTGCCTTCGGGTAGAAATAGACAACAACAGGAGCAACACCTTTATATTGTGAAAGAGAATAAGATTTGCCATAAGAATCCTGAAGAGTAAAATCAGGAGCCTTCTCTCCTTCCTTTAGGTTCTGAGCCGTACCTCCACAGGAAGATAGTAATAGAATGACTAAGGCCGGAAAAAGCTTTGATAAAGTTTTCACCTTTCCCCCTTTCTAAGTTTTGTTTATTCTTAAAAGTTTTGTTTTTAATACTATACTTTTATAACAACCCTTGGGGGATTAAAATTCCTCTACTTTCATTTTAATTATATTTTTTTCGCTGCTTCCCTTGCAGCTGAATGCCCTGCAATAAAACCTGTTGACCAGGCCCACTGGAAGTTATATCCGCCAATAAGCCCGTCTACATCTAAAATCTCACCAGCAAGAAAAAGTCCATTCTGAAGTTTTGATTCCATAGTTTGATATTTGACTTCACCGACTGGTATGCCGCCTGCTGTAACCTCTGCCTGATTAAAGCCTCTTACACCCTTGGTCTTTAATTCATATGAAGCTGCAACAGTAACAAGGCATTTTAATTCTTCTTTTGAAAGTGAGTAGAACTTTTTATCTATTGGTACTTTTGCAATAGAAAATATAGTTTCGGCAAGACTTAATGGGAGATGTTCTTTAAAGAGGCTAAGTACTAATCTGTCCGAACCACTTTTAATCTGATCTTTTAGATAGCCTGAAAGAGTTTCAAAGCTGTAGCTCGGAATAAAATTCACAAATAGTTTTGCATCCTCATTTTTTAATCTTTCCACCTCGCGGCTTATGTTAAGAGCCGCAGGACCGCTTAGACCAAAATGAGTAAATAAAAGGGAGTTTTCTGATTCAATATGTTTTTTCCCCTTGTAATATATGGTAAGTCTTGCCGGAATTGTTACTCCGGAAAGTTTTGTAAGACTATCTTCTTCATTAAGGAGAATGGGAGTAAGGGCAGGAAAAGGAGTAACTAAAGTGTGTCCAAATGACTTAGCAAGGCTGTAGCCGCCTCCATCACTTCCGCTTGTGGGATATGACTTACCGCCTGTTGTAAGAATTACCTTCTCTGCTTTGAATATATTTTCCCCTGAAGTAAGAGAAAACAAACCTTCACTAAATTCAATTTTTTCTATCTTTGTAGAAACAATAATATTTACCTTCAGATCCCCTGCCCGTCTAAGGAGAGCATGCAAAACACTTGAAGCTTTATCATCCTCTGGGAAATACTTGCCTGCCGGTTCAAGTTTTAGTTTTACACCAAGTTCCTCAAAAAACTTTATAGTCATTTTGTCTGTAAAACCATGCAGGACATTTTTTATAAAGTTTTTGCTGCCTCCGAAAAAATCTTCAGCTTTAACCGAGTAATTAGTAACATTGCACCTTGAGCCGCCGGACATAAGTATTTTTGTACCACACCTTACATTGCCCTCAAATAGTGCTACACTATTGCAGCCTTCCTGTGCTGCAGAAATTGCTGCCATTAGTCCGGCTGCTCCTCCGCCAACTATTCCAATCTTGTATACTTTCATCTGCTCAATATTTTTTTATATTTGAAACTTTCTTTAAGGATCCGAATATAGTCATTTGATATTTTAAATAAAAAAAGGGAGATTATTTTTGTAAATTATTTTCTGTTACAACTATTGATAAAATCACTCACATTGGAGTTTTCAGATGAAATTATCTAACAGCATAAGTGTGCACCAATACGGAAATAAAAACAGCATCCCTGTTATATTTATTCACGGCTTCCCATTTGACAGCCGGATGTGGATCAATCAGGTAAAAGCCCTTGAAAACGATTATCATTGTATTGTTTATGATGTAAGAGGACTTGGAGAGAGCGATCCGGGAGATGGGCAGTATACGATGGAGATGTTTGTAGATGACCTCTTCGAGGTAATGCATGAATTAAATCTTGACAGACCTATTGTAGGTGGGATTTCAATGGGAGGTTATATTGCACTGCGTGCAATTGAAAGGGAACCCTCCAAGTTCCGCGGACTTGTTTTATTTGATACGAAAACAGAGGAAGACACTAAAGAAGGAAAGTTAAAACGTGCAGCCGGAGTAAAAAGAATTAATCTGGAGGGAACAAAAGGCTATATAACCGACCTAATGCCGGGCTGTTTTTCTGATCTATCTATGACAGAGTTAAGTGATGTTTATGAAGTTGTCCTTGAACGGGCATTTATGTATAATCCTAAGGGAGTAAAAGGTTGCCTTCTTGCAATGGCAGGCAGGACAGATACATCGGGCGTGCTGAAAGAGATAAAGGTTCCAACTCTTTTAATATGCGGCTCTCTGGACAAATTAGTTCATCCGGATCAGATGAGAAAGCTCTCGGAGAAGATCAAAGACTCTGAATTTGCAGTAGCTCCAAGAGCAGGACACATGACGCCACTTGAAAACCCTGAATTTGTAAATGATGTTCTTCTTGGATTCTTAAAAAGGCGCATTATTGCATAAGTTAGAAAAATGCCATCCAGATAAAGCTTCTTAGATAAAGAGGCTTTGTAAAAGAGGTTTAGCTAAAGATGCTTAGCTAAAAGTAACTGAATAGTTAACAAGTTTTCCGTCTTTATAGTTAAACTTCGCGCTGAAGAATTTATCCTGGGAGAGCCATTCAATAAATGTCCTATCCCCTTCCCACAGATTGAGATTAAAGAGTTCATTATCAGGGATCCATTTTAGGATCCCTTCGTGGGATTCTATAAGAGATCCATCAAACTTGTCTGCTGTAAATACAAAGACATACCAGTCTTCAAATCCATCAAAAGCAGGAAAAGTAATAAAGCCATGCATCTTAGGCTCTTGAATAGTTAGGCCTGATTCTTCCTTTACTTCCCTTATAACACACTCCTCGGGTGATTCGCCAGGTTCAAATTTTCCGCCAAGGCCGTTCCATTTGCCCTCATGCATGTCATTTTTCTTCTTGACCCTGTGAAGCATTAGTGTAGAGCCGTTATATTTTATATAGCAAAGAGTAGCAAGTTTCATATAAATTTTTTACCCAAAGGATTACCATACTTTTAGACAAAAGTTGTTTTCATTTATCTTTCATCTTTTCTCAAAAGGTATTTCGGGCCTTTTTTAGGCCCGAAGCACAACTAAGAGCTATAAAGTACCTAAATGTTTATCCTTCATAAGGTAATTTTCCACATAATCCTTTACGCCATCTTCAAGTGAAGTAATTGGCTTTGTATATCCTGCAGCACAAAGCTTTGCATTGTTTGCCTGTGTATAATACTGGTATTTATCCTTCAAGGTTTCAGGCATATCGGTATATTCTATTTTTACGGGTTTATTCATTGCGCTAAATATAGCACCTGCAAGGTCGTTCCATGTTCTGGAATTTCCTGTGCCCAGGTTAAATAGTCCATTTTTATCCTTGTTTTCAAGGAAGTACATTATCATATCGACTACATCTTTGACATAAATAAAGTCGCGTTTCTGCTCGCCGTCTTTATATTCCTTTTTATAGGACTTAAAGAGCTTTACCTTGCCCGAATCTTTTATCTGATGAAATGCCTTATGGACAACGCTCCTCATATCGGCCTTATGGTATTCATTTGGTCCATAGACATTAAAGAATTTCAGCCCGACAATCTTATCCAAAATATCCATTTTACTTGCCCAAAGGTCGAACATATGCTTTGAGTAGCCATACATATTAAGTGGATGAAGCTTCATCAGTTCATCTACATTGTCATCATATCCAGCTTCGCCACTTCCATAAGTAGCAGCCGAGGAAGCATAGATAAATCTTGCCCTTCTTGGCAGGCAGTATTTAGCAAGTTCAACTGTATATTTGAAATTATTGTTAAGCAGGTAATCTGCATCCTTTTCTGTAGTTGCCGAACAAGCGCCCATATGAACAATTGCATCTACTACAAAAGGAAGGTTATCTTCGAGTATTCTGTTTAAGAAATCTGTTTTATGGTAAATATCGG
The DNA here is from genome assembly GCA_030706145.1 of Bacteroidota bacterium. GTDB lineage: Bacteria > Bacteroidota > Ignavibacteria > Ignavibacteriales > SURF-24 > JAUZPB01. The sequence continues at coordinate 11,917 of JAUZPB010000073.1, read as the reverse complement.
CATATTTTAGTCCGACCAGGTTTTTCCACTTTTCACCAGTACCCAGGGAATCCACTATTGTAATATTTTCCTCTCCCATCTGGTTCAATTTCCATACAACAGCACTGCCAATAAATCCGGCGCCTCCGGTTACAACAATCATCCTAGTTCTCCCAAGTATTTGAAATTTTAATTGAACTCTAATTTAAGTATATTATTGTTTGATTTCAAAAAGAATCCCAAAAGATATAAAGGCAAAAGACCACATGATTAATAATGCATTTGAGTACCTTTCCGGAATATTGAAGAAAAGAATTCTTGTTCTGGACGGCGCAATGGGAACAATGATCCAGCGCCACAAACTGCAGGAAGCAGACTTCAGGGGTGAAAGATTTAAGGATCACCCCAGTGACCTAAAAGGCAATAGCGATATTCTCTGCCTTACACAGCCTGAGATTATAAAAAATATTCACAAAGCATACTATGAAGCTGGCTCTGATATTGTTGAAACAAACTCCTTCAGTGCTACAAAGATCTCGCAGGCTGATTATAAAACAGAGTCTTTAGTTTATGAAATAAACCTTCAGGCTGCACGTCTTGCAAAAGAAGCTGCAAAAGAATTTACAGAAAAGGATCCTTCAAAACCCCGCTTTGTAGCAGGAGCCTTAGGACCCACAAATAAAACAGCTTCCCTCTCTCCAAATGTTAACGACCCGGGCTTCAGGGCAGTTACTTTTGATGAACTCTCAGAGGCTTATTATGAGCAGGTAAAAGGCCTTGTAGATGGAGGAGCAGATCTGCTTCTTGTTGAAACTATTTTTGATACATTAAATGCAAAGGCAGCTATATTTGCCATCGAGGAGTATTTTAATAAAAACAATGTAAGCCTGCCTGTTATGATCTCTGGAACAGTTGTCGACCAGAGCGGAAGAACTCTTTCAGGTCAGACAACAGAAGCATTCTGGATATCGGTATCTCATACAAAAAATCTTTTAAGCATAGGACTTAACTGCGCATTAGGTCCAAAACAGATGCGCCCTTATATTCAGGAATTATCCAGGCTTGCCAACTGTTTTGTTAGCCTTTATCCTAATGCTGGACTCCCCAATGAATTCGGGGGTTATGATGAAACAGCACAGACAATGGCACAGGTTTTAACTGACTATGCCAATAATGGTTTTGTAAACATTGTTGGCGGATGCTGCGGTACAACGCCAGATCATATAAAGGCTATTGCAGATACGGTTAAAAACCTTAAGCCAAGAGAAATTCCAAAGACTGAGCCATATCTTAGACTTAGCGGCCTGGAGCCTCTTGTAATAAGACCTGAATCAAATTTTGTAAATATTGGCGAAAGGACAAACGTAACTGGTTCAAAAAAGTTTGCAAGGCTAATCTTGTCTGAAGATTATGAAGGAGCCCTCAGCGTTGCCCGCCAGCAGGTAGAAGGCGGAGCACAGGTAATCGATATCAATATGGATGAGGGACTTCTGGATTCTGAAAAGGCAATGGTTAAGTTTTTGAACCTCTTGGGTTCAGAGCCCGATATAGCAAAGCTTCCTTTTATGCTTGACAGTTCCAAATGGTCAGTTATTGAAGCAGGACTTAAATGTTCGCAGGGTAAGTCCATTGTAAACTCGATAAGCTTAAAGGAAGGTGAAGAAACCTTTAAGCTTCGTGCACGAAAAGTTATGCAATATGGCGCTGCCGTTATTGTCATGGCTTTTGATGAAAATGGGCAGGCTGATTCTCTTCAAAGAAGAATTGAGATCTGCAAAAGAGCCTATAAGATCTTAACAGAAGAGGTTGGATTCCCTGCTCAGGATATAATATTTGACCCGAACATATTAACTATAGCAACAGGAATTGAAGAGCATAATAATTATGCCGTAGATTTCATTGAAGCTGCAAGGTGGATAAAGCATAACCTCCCCTTTGCAAAGGTCAGCGGCGGGGTAAGCAATCTCTCTTTTTCCTTCAGAGGAAATGATACGGTTCGTGAGGCAATGCATTCGGCATTCCTTTATCATGCTATAAAAGCTGGTCTGGATATGGGAATTGTAAATGCCGGTCAGCTCGAAGTATATGAAGAAGTCCCAAAGGATCTTCTTGTGCTTGTTGAAGACGTGATCTTTAACAAAAGAGCAGATGCAACAGAAAGACTTATAGAATTTGCAGAAAAAGTTAAGCAGAAAGATAAAACTGCCGTAAAGGAAGACCAGTGGAGAAACGCCCCTGTCGAAGAGCGCCTAAAGCATGCCCTTATAAAAGGCATTACCGATCATATTGAAGAAGATACAGAAGAAGCACGCCTAAAATATTCAAGTCCTCTTGATGTAATAGAAGGCCCTTTGATGAGCGGAATGAATGTAGTTGGCGACCTGTTTGGTTCGGGCAAGATGTTCCTGCCGCAGGTTGTAAAGAGCGCAAGGGTTATGAAAAAGTCAGTAGCTTATCTTATTCCATATATTGAAGCCGAGAAAGCAAAAATGGCTTCAAGCCGGGCTGCCGGAAAAATCCTAATGGCAACTGTAAAAGGTGATGTTCATGATATTGGGAAAAACATAGTAGGAGTTGTCTTAGGATGCAACAACTATGAAGTGATCGACCTTGGTGTAATGGTTCCAACAGATAAGATCCTTAAGCGTGCAATTGAGGAAAAAGTAGATGTAATCGGCCTTAGCGGCCTAATTACACCATCTCTTGACGAGATGGTTGAAGTTGCAAAGGAAATGGAACGCCTTGGCTTAAAGATTCCCCTGCTTATTGGTGGAGCTACGACTTCAAAGGTACATACAGCCGTAAAGATAGCACCTGCATATTCAGGAGCCGTGGTGCATGTCCTTGATGCTTCACGAAGCGTTCCTGTCGTAAGCAGCCTTATAAGCGATACCTTAGGAGATGAGTTCAGGGAAAAGATAAAAAGCGATTATGATAGATTACGTGAAGAGCACAAAAGGCGCCAGGATGAAAAGAACTTTATCACAATAAGCCAGGCAAGAAAAAACAAGCTTAGCATCGACTGGGATAATGCCTTAATTGTAAAGCCTGAGAAGCTTGGAACTACAGTCCTAAATGACTTCCCTCTTGAAGAGCTGCGCAAGTATATAGATTGGACACCATTTTTCTCAACATGGGAATTAAAGGGAAGGTATCCGGAAATATTTGACAAACCTGAAATTGGTGAAGAAGCTAAAAAGCTTTTTGACGATGCAAATAGGCTTTTAGACAAGGTAATAAAAGAAAAGCTAATTAAGGCAAATGCTGTCTTTGGACTTTTTGCCGCAAACAGCGTTGAAGATGACATTGAAGTATATTCAGATGAGTCCAGGAAAGGGCTGCTTACTACACTGCACACTTTGCGCCAGCAAAGTGCTAAGAGCAAAGGTATAGCAAATCTTGCACTTTCTGACTTCATAGCGCCAAAGGAAAGTGGAAGAACAGATTATATAGGAGCTTTTGCAGTTACAGCTGGCATTGGTGTAGATGACCTTGTAAAAAACTTTGAAAAAGAGCACGATGACTACAATAGCATAATGATAAAAGCTCTTGCTGACCGTCTGGCCGAAGCCTTTGCCGAGCATTTGCATGAACTTGTAAGAAAAAGATACTGGGCATATGCACCCGAGGAAAGCTTTGCAAATGATGATCTTATAAGAGAAAAATACGCTGGAATTCGCCCTGCTCCCGGATACCCGGCACAACCGGATCATACAGAAAAGAAGATAATTTTTGAGATTCTTGAGGTGGAAAAAAATACATCTATCTGCCTTACAGAAAGCCTTGCCATGTATCCGGCCGCTTCAGTAAGCGGACTATACTTTGCAAATGCAGAATCCAAGTATTTTGGCCTCGGAAAGATTGCTTTAGACCAGGTAATAGACTACCAGAAAAGAAAAGGTATGAGCCTTAAGGAAACCGAGAAGTGGCTCTCTCCAATACTAAACTATGATAGTTCTGCCAGGGAAGAAAACTAATAGAAGGATATTACAGGTTTTCAATAAAATTCACTCAGGAAGGCGAAATGCAGAGTTTCGCTTTCCATTTTTTTTGTTAACTTTGCCCTGATCAATTAACATGATTAATTAAAAGTTGCTAAAAGAATATTATATATGAAAAATTTTGCACTTACCGGCGTTGCCGGTTATATTGCCCCGCGGCACCTAAGGGCAATTAAAGATACAGGCAACCGGCTTGTTGCCGCAGTGGATCCACATGATTCAGTGGGTATTTTGGACAGTTTTTTCCCCGAGACGAGCTTTTTTACTGAATTTGAAAGGTTCGACCGCCATCTGGAAATGCTAAGAAGAAGACCTGAGGAAGAAAGAGTACACTATTTAACTGTCTGCTCTCCTAACTTTCTTCATGATGCCCATATAAGACTCGCCCTAAGAATTGGCGCCGATGCAATTTGTGAAAAACCTCTTGTACTAAACCCATGGAATCTGGATGCTCTTGAAGACCTGGAGAAGGAATATCAGCATAAGATTAACACTATACTCCAGCTCCGCGTTCATCCATCACTTTTAAGTCTAAAAAAGAGTTTTGATGAGCAGAAAAAGACTACGGCAGCAGCCCCATCAAAAAAGAAAAATGAAGTAATACTTACCTATATCACCTCCCGCGGGCCATGGTACGACTTCTCATGGAAGGCCATAAAGGAGAAGTCCGGTGGAATTGCTACAAATATAGGTGTCCATTTCTTCGATCTGCTTATCTGGCTATTTGGAAGTGTGGAGATGAGCGTTGTTCATCATTCTGAAGCAAAACGCATGGCAGGCTTCCTTGAGCTTAAAAACGCAAATGTACGCTGGTTTCTATCAATTGACAGGAATGATCTTCCAAAAGAAGTAGTAGCGCAGAATAAGCCTACTTTCCGCTCAATTACTGTAAACGGCGAAGAGATCCAGTTCAGTGAGGGTTTTACAGACCTGCATACAAAAGTCTATGAAGAGACACTTGCAGGAAGGGGTTTTGGAATCAATGATGCAAGGCCGTCAATAGAGCTTGTTCACCAGATCCGTAATGCAGTCGTAAATCCAAAGGGTGCAGGAGAAATGCATTCTTTTATAAAAAACTATTTGTCATATTAAGAAAACCTTAAAATAATAAGATATGGAATACTTCGTACACGAATCATCCTATATTGACGAGCCATGTGAAATTGGCGAAGGCACAAAGATCTGGCATTTTTCTCATGTACAGAAAAACGCAAAGATTGGAAAATTCTGCACCATTGGACAGAATGTAAATGTTGCAAATAGTGTTGCAATAGGAAATTACTGCAAGATACAGAACAATGTATCTATATATGAAGGAGTAACACTGGAGGACTATGTATTCTGTGGCCCTTCAATGGTATTTACAAATATACTCGATCCAAAGTGCAAATATCCTCAGGTAGGAGCACAATTTTACGTAAAGACACTCGTAAAGGAAGGTGCATCAATTGGGGCAAATGCCACTATTGTATGTGGCCATACAATAGGTAAACACGTTCTAATTGGAGCAGGCACAGTAGTTACAAAGGATGTACCAGATTATGCTCTTGTTATAGGAAATCCTGGTAAAATTGTAGGCTGGGTAAGTGAAGCTGGAAAGAAGCTCCAGTTTAATAAAGAAGGGCTTGCTTATTGCGAAAAATCGGGCAAAACCTACAGAATGCAGGATGGGAAAGTAGAGGAAGTAAACCTTTAAGTTTTAATCATTTCTGCCTGGCAAAAGGGCTAATTCATCTGAAGGCTACTTTGGTCAGGCTTCCTGGTAAATAACGCTATCAGATTGATTTATCCCACGAAAAGTTAAATTGATTTTAGTAATTTATTCCATTAACTTTATGGGTATTTTTTAAAATAAACGGGACAATTGTAATTGGAAGAAAGACAGAATGCTGATACCGGAAATTCCGGCTCATCACAACAGGGAAATCAGCCGGAGAAGGATGCTAAAGCTCAGAATAGTCAGCCGGAAAAACCACATAGAAGCTCAGTTCCGCAGTATGGAAGACACAACAAGAGACAATATCCTCACAGAGGACAAACGCAGAATAAAGGACAAGCTCAGAATGTTGAACAAGGCTCAGAAAAAGAGCAGCGCCCGGAGCAGCAGCGCTCAGATAAAGTGCAGCGCTCAGAGCAGCAGCAGCAGCCGGCAATAAAAGAAGCTGCAAAAGAACAGCAGCAGCAGCAGCAAAACGCCCCGAAAGAGCAGCAGCAAACTACAAGCGCTCCAAGATTTCAGAGTAGAGCATCTCAGGAAAATAAAACTCAGGAAGGCAAGACTCAGGAAGCAAATAAAGAGCAAGAACCCTCCCAGCAGACACAAGACAGGCATGCAAATGCTCCTGCTGTAAAGAAGATGGTTCCTCCCAAAGGGCCAAAGAAGGTTCCTTATAACAGGTACAGGAAAAACTATACAAACAAGGATTATCACCATACTTCATCTGCAGAAACAAGCCAAAATACAGTCGTTTCCTCTAGAAGAATTAGTTTTAGGAAGATATCTATCGTAGTTCCTCTTTTTAACGAAGAAGAATCTCTTCACCCTCTGGCAAATGAGATAAAAAAAGTTATGAGAGGTATTTCTGCCGACTATGAGGTAATCTTAGTCGATGACGGCAGTACAGATAAGTCTCTTAGAGTAATAAAAGAAATTTCAAAAGCCGATCCTAAGTTCAGGTACATTAGTTTCAGAAAGAACTATGGTAAGTCAGCCGCCCTTCAGATGGGTTTTAAGCAGACTACAGGCGATGTTATAATTACAATGGATGCCGACCTGCAGGATGATCCAAATGAAATATTAAACCTTGTACACAAGCTTGAAGAAGGATATGATCTTGTCTCGGGCTGGAAAAAAGAAAGGTTCGATCCTTTTATAAAACGCCACTCCTCCAAGTTCTTTAACTATGTAACCGGAGTAATGAGCGGTATAAAGATACACGATTTTAACTGCGGACTTAAGGCATACAGAAAAGAAGTAGTGCAGGATATAAAGGTCTATGGTGAGCTTCACAGATATATGCCTGTTCTGGCCGATTGGCAGGGATACCGCATATCGGAGATACCAGTAAAACACCATCCCCGCAGATATGGGAAGACTAAATTTGGTATTTCCAGGTTCTTTAAGGGTTTTATTGACCTTGTTACGGTCATTTTCACAACCCGCTACATAAAGCGCCCTATGCACTTATTTGGATTTTTAGGTGCAATTGCCTTTTTTGTCGGCTTTTTGGTCAATGGATACCTTTCGGTTGAATGGATGATGGGAAAGAGCCTTAGCAACCGCCCTCTTTTATTCCTGGGTATGCTGCTCATTATAGTCGGAATCCAGTTCTTCTCAGTCGGACTTTTGGGTGAAATGATGGTTCACAACTTTCAGACTGACAAGGAATATTCCATAAAAGAGAAAAGCTAATTTTTGTATAGCCTGCAAGCAGGCAGGAGTGCTAAGTGTTAAGATCAAAATTATATCTAAACACTTAGCACTTAGCCTTTAATATTTATAAATATAAAGCTGCTTCCCTGATGAAAATAACAATTCTTTCTACTGCTTATCCCCTAAGGGGCGGAATAGCACATTTCAACGGATTATTATATAAGGAACTGTCTAAAGATAACCAGGTAAATGTAATTACATTTAAAAGGCAGTATCCATCAATATTCTTTCCTGGTAAGTCACAGTTTGAATCTGGCGAAACTGTAGAGAATATACCAAGTGAGGTAATAGTTGATTCTGTTAACCCTCTTAACTGGCTTAAAGTGGGAGAAAAATTAAGAAAAGAAGCACCCGACCTTATAATATTTAAATACTGGATGCCTTTTTTTGCCCCATGCTTTGGTACAATTTCCAGAATAGCCAAAAGAAATGGGAAGACAAAGGTGCTTACTATCTGTGATAATGTCATTCCTCATGAAAGAAAACCCGGCGACAGAGCTTTTACTAATTATTTCTTCAATGTTGTCGACTTCTTTGTCCTTTTGTCGAAAAAAGTTCAGCAGGACCTGCTTTCTATTAAACCTAAAGCAGAAAATAAAATATTGCCTCATCCTGTTTATTCAAACTTCGGAGAGGTAGTCTCAAAACCGCAGGCGCGTGAACACCTAAAATTAAAGAATAATGAGAAACTTATTCTTTTCTTTGGTTTTATAAGAGACTATAAAGGCTTAGATGTACTTTTTGAGACAATGGCGCAGCTTAAAGGTAAGCTGGATGTTAAGCTTATAGTTGCAGGCGAGTTCTATTCGAATGAAGAAAAGTATAAAGAGCTTATAAATAAGCTGCAAATAAAGGATTCTTTATATCTTTTTACAGATTTTATTCCAACTAACGAAGTAAAGTATTATTTTTGCGCCGCTGACGCTGTTATTCTTCCTTATAAGGACGCTACTCAGAGCGGCATTGTTCAGATAGCAATGAATTTCAAGAAACCTGTAATTGCTACCAACGTAGGCGGCCTGGAGGAAGTTGTTCTGGATACAAAGACAGGCTTTATTGTTGAAAAGCAAAGGCCTGAGAAGATTGCAGAAGCTATAATGAAATTCTACAGCAGTAGTGAGGATCTGGAAAAAGAATTTCAGAGAAATATTGAAGGTGAAGTCGACAAGTACTCATGGCGAAAATTTGCCGAGGGTATAACAGATTTTATGAAATAAGAAAAAGCTCACACTAATATTTCATCAGCAACAAGAGAGAAAAAAAAGTAAAATTTTAATTCCAAACTAATATTAATTCTATGCATTACGACCCTATTAAAGACATATTTGCCAGATGGATAAAAAGAATTCCTTTCTTAAGAGTTTTATTTTACAAGCTCCTTGACATAATGTTTTTAAGGGCCTGGTACGTAAGACGCGAACTTAAAAAGCTCAGATCACTTCTGGGAGACAAAGAAATTAGCATCTATGATGCCGGTACCGGCTATGGGCAGTATGCCTATTTTATGTCAAGAAAGCTTACTCCTAATAAAATTTACGCCATTGATGTAAAGAAAGAATGGATAGAAGACTGCAAGGAGTTCTTTACTGGAAGAGGATTAAAGAATGTCTCCTTTGGAATTGAGGACCTTACAGAGATCGATCACAATGAAAGATTCAACCTTATACTCTCAGTTGATGTAATGGAACATATTGCAGATGACATAAAGGTATTTAACAACTTCTACAAAGCATTAAAGCCTGGCGGTTACCTTATGATAAACACTCCTTCAATTTTTGGAGGAAGTGACGTTCATGATGATCATGAAGAGAGTTTTATTGGAGAGCATGCAAGAATAGGCTATTCATTTGACGACCTAAAGAATAAGCTAGAACCAATTGGCTTTGAGGTCTATCAGTCAAAATATACATACGGACAATGGGGTGACAGAGCTTGGAGAATGGGCATTAAATATCCAATACAGATGGTAAATGCTTCAAAGCTATTGCTCCTTGCACTTCCCTTTTATTATCTATTAACATTTTGGCTGACACTCATCTTTATGTATATCGATTTTTCTTCGGATAATAAAGTTGGAGCTGGCATAAACTTTATCGCAAAAAAATCTGATAAAAGGAAATAGCTTTCGAAGAAAAGTATATTAGCTTAGTTAGATATAAATATTTCTGAAAGCCCTTAAGTAAAAAAGTTATTAAGGCTTAAAAGATCTTTAAGACAAACGGATCCATCATATACATGGTCCGTTTTGTAGTAAATAGTTAGTTTAAAGAAATTAGTTTTTTTAGAAAATTGTTAAAAGACACAGATTGATTCGGAGAGAAAAAATGGCAACAAAGACCAAAAGAGTAATTGGAACTGCTGCAAAGGATAAAAAGGAAAGTCCTGATAAACAGTTTGATATTAATAATGTAGTACCTGAAAAATACCAGACTATTGGATCACTATTGATCCTCTTTATTTTGTTTTTGATTTACTTTGCACCAATGTATTTTAGCGGCAAAACATTCCAGTCGGGTGATATCGTTACAAGCAAAAGTCTTACTACATACGTTACAACTCACCAGAATGGCTTTACGCTCTGGAATCCTTATATCTTCTGCGGAATGCCTTCTTACGCACTTGCAGTTGAGTTCAAGTGGTTTAATCTTATATATGTAGGTATTTCAGCAGTAAAGTGGCTTTTTCTTAAGGCCTTCAGTGTTGAGTATTCAACATGGACACTATACCTTATTCTTCTTGCCTTTACAAGCTACTTCCTTATGAAGTATAAGACTAAGAACACGCTTGTAAGTATATTCTCTGCAGTGGCCACTTCATTTAGCACGGGTCTTATTGTTTTCTTATTTATTGGTCACGTTACAAAGCTGACTTCAATCTGCATGTATCCATTGATATTTTTAATGCTCTTAAGGTTCCAGAAAAAAATAAAACTGCTCGATGTTGCAATACTTATTATTGCTCTGCAGCTTTTTGTTCAGGGCTGGCATGTGCAGATCATATTCTACACACTTTTTGCTGTAGGAGTTTATTTCCTCTATTACATCATTCGTTCAATTGTAAAGAAAGAAAAAGATCTTACAAAACAGCTCTTAAAGTCACTTGGCATATTCTCTGGAGCAATGCTAATTGCAGTTGCAATCCAGTCAGATAACCTTACTCAGATCTATGAATATACTCCATATTCAACAAGAGGAGCTAAGAGTGTAGTTGAAACAAAGACAAATGCAAAGGATGAACCTACTTCAGGCTCTGCATACTACGACTATCACACACAGTGGTCATTTTCACCTGGTGAAGTTGCAACATTTGTCATTCCTTCTTTCTATGGCTTTGGTAACTCTACATATAATGGTCCACTTACAAATGATCAGGACTACAAAGTAAATACATATTTCGGGCAGATGGAATTTGTCGATGTAGCAATGTACATGGGAGTACTTGTTTTCTTCTTTGCACTTTTTGCAGTCTTTACACTCTGGAAAGACCCGTTTGTACAGTTTTTGACTCTTCTTTCGGGTATAGCACTGTTTATCTCATTTGGAAAGAACTTCTCATTTATCTTTGACATAATGTTCAACTACTTCCCCTTCTTTGATAAGTTCAGGGTACCATCTATGATGCTTGTACTTGTTCAGCTGAGTTTTCCTGTTCTAGCTGGACTTGGGTTAAACAAAGTAATTTCCCTAAGGAAAGAAAAGGACATAAAGGCAGAGAAGATAATAAAATATGCAGCAATAGGCTTTACAGCAGTATTTGTTTTATCTGTTGTTCTTAGCGGAGCCTTAAAGGACAACTTCACATCAAGAATGCTTTCTTCTGAAAAGGCAAAAGCACAGATGGACTACTACAAGCAAATCTCTGACTATGCTTCATCAATGTTCTCAGGAGATATGATGCTTGCCTTTGCCTTGTGTGCTGCCGCATTTGGCCTTGCATATGCTTATATAAGCTCAAAGATAAGCAAAGACCTTCTTGCCCTTGCAATAATCGCATTTACAGTATTTGACCTTTGGAGAATTGATAGCAGGGGTGCCGAATATACACAGAACGCTGATATTGATGCAGCATTCAAAGAGCCTTATTATGTAACATACATAAAAGAGCAAAAAGAGGCTCAGCCATTTAGAATTATAAGCCTTAAACAGGATGGCTCCTATGGCAGTGCAGTTGGTAACAATGCAAACTTCCATGCATACTTCCTGCTTCAGGATATCTCTGGTTATTCAGGCATTAAGCCAAGGGCTTACCAGGATATAGTTGACGTTCTTGGAAACGTCGTTAATCCAACACTCTGGAGAATGCTTAATGTTAAATATGTTGTATTTGACAAGCCTGTTAATTTTACTTCAATAACTGAAGTATTCCGCTCACCTGAAAGTGTGCTCTACAAATTCGACAATGTTCTTCCAAGAGCATACTTTGTAAACACAGTTCAGACAAAGCATGCAGTACAGATACTTAATCTTATAAAGAATAATGCTTTTGATCCAAAGGAAACAGCATT
>JAUZPB010000072.1 GCA_030706145.1 Bacteroidota bacterium | reverse complement strand
TCCTCCACCAGAGCCATAGCCACCTATAGTGACAAAATTAGGAACTTTGTGTGAAGCAGGCATTACACCAGCCAGGTTGAAATCAGCCTGTCTGTCATTATGACAAGGTACACAGAAGCTTTCTGTCTCGTGGCAAGTCTGACATTCAGTTGTTTTTCCTTTAAGATCTATTCCATGAGTATAGACGTAATTTAGATCGTGAACGCGTGTTATCTGTTGTTTTTTTGCTCCATTCGACAAAGGAGAGTTTGATGGAACATATGGTGTATAGAAATCAGTTGGAGTGTTCTTTTCTGTCAGTACATTTGTTGCAACGTGGCATTCCTGGCAGGAAGAATTATCATGGCACATATTGCAGTTTGCATTATCTTTCTGGGCTGCAAACTTGTGTGTCCGTCTGAAATCTACAGTCTGATGGCTTGCAGGGATCAGATTAACAGTCGAAATATGGCATGCCTCGCACTGATTAGAAGCTATACCTTTAAAGTTATTATGGCAGTCATTACACAATGACATTGGCGGGACTGCCATTTTTGCTTTGTAACCATAGTCAACCTCTTCCAAGCCCTGATGGCATTTTTTGCAATCCAGCTTTTCTTTTGAAATGTGGAAACTATGGTTAAAGATAAGATTAGATTTCTTTGGAGTAAGTGATTCATATACACCCTCATAATGGCACATCTTACAGTTGTCCTTGTCCTCGACATCATGACAAGATGCGCAATCCGGGTGAGAGGGGAATAGGTCGTTCCCCAGGGATTTACTCTCAGCTGCTTTTGAATGGCAGGATTGACAATCAGTAAGTTCAGCATGGACTCTATGAGAGAACTTAATGATCTTTTCGTTGCGGTTTCCCTTTTTATTTCCTTCTTCAGAAGTAAAGGCATTAAATGCAAGGAAGGCTGCAACAGCTATTACTAGTGTTAAATAAAAATATTTTGGCTTCATATTCAATCAGTATTATAAATTAGTGTTAAACCAATAGTTAATTTTAAACAGGAATCTGAAATCATTCTTATAAAGCTTATTGTTCATAAATTGTCCCTGAGCGTCAAATGACAATACTGTCCATGGCCTGACATTAAGTCCAGCCAGTATTGAAGTCAAGCTGTTCTTGTCAGTATCCTCCTTAGACAATTTGTAAGTAGAATAAGTAAGCCCCAGAGATGGAGTAATAAAGCCCTCCATAAATGAATGAGCTGCATAGAGAGATACTGCATCTAACTCACCTGCATATCCCAGCGTCTTGCGGTAGCTCAGGCCGCCGAAGCTGCTATTAACACCAACGGAAAATCTTTTGGAATTATCATCTTTATAAGTCACATAACCAAATCTGCCATCAATGGTAAAGAACTTATTTATCCTGTAATCGGCTCCGGCTTCAATTTCCTGAGAGTTGCCATAATCGAAGACAGAAAAAATAGAATTATACCTGACTCTCGGTTCTCTATAGTTATAGTAAAGGCTTATTCCAAGATTTTCAATTTGTTCGTATCGTCCGGAAGCTTCGAATTTAGATGTCTTTTCAAAATTGAGATCATAGTCGTAACGTGTCTCAACATTAAAAATGTTTTTCATCTCATAAGAAACCTCGCCAGAGACGAACTTGTACTGATTTGAATTTCTTTCAATTTGTTGTTTTAATGGGTCTGTATTAACGCCATTAGATGTGAAATCGACAGGTCTAAAATTTTTGTTTATAAAACTTACAGCAATCAAAAAGTCTGGCAGGGCGGTAGTAGATAGTTTTCCGCCGTAGATGTAGTCGTCTTTCCATTTATCTGTAATTTCGAGTTTCTGGTAAGCCGGAACATTTCCGCCATAATAACCTGTTAGTTTGACAACTTTGTATTTTAAGTCTAAATTTACTCCGTCAAAAACTCCACCGGCAATGCTGTTAAAGAGCGGTTGCCTGCCTAATTTAATAGTAGCAATATCGAATATGTTTCTCCCTTCAAGGTATAAATTATAAAATCTCAGTCTTGGGTCATAGTCCATTTTCTTTGACAGGTCACTCTCAAGATTTAAAAATGAACGAAAGGAATAATTTCCCTGGTTTACATTCAGGTTCAACATTTGGTAGGATCGGATGTAAGTACTTGATACATCGGCTGTGTCAAATCGTTCAAAAGTATAAATGGAAGATGAAAATCTTCCATTTATATTCTGCGAAAAAATGAACGTTGGCAAGCCGAGCAGTAGTACACAAATTAAATTAATTCTCTTCATTGCCTTCCTGCTTTAAGTTATTTAGTTTCTTTGGGGACCATGTGGGCAACTCTAGCCCAGAACTTATCGTAATCAAAACCAACAAATGTAGGACTTTCGGAATTATGGCATCCTGTACAGAATTTTTCCTTTTCTGTGTGTATTACTAAGCCTTTTGTTACAGCCTCATCTCTATTCTTCATAACCTGCATTGCCTGGTATTCTGAGCCAGGGCCATGACAAGTTTCACATTGCACACCATCTTCAACCTTGAACTTTGCGGATTTTAATGAAGCATCTACATCCCAGCCACTTGCATGGCATTTAAGGCATTCGGGAGATTCAGAAGCTTTTGTTTTCAGGCCTCTTGCCTGGGCAATTGAATCAGCTTGAGCACTCTGAAGTGTCTTAAATGCCTGAGAATGTTTACTATCTTTCCAAATAGTAAGCTGTTTACCTTGTTTTTCTGATCTATGGCACATTCCGCATTTATCTACTCCCACGTAACCAAATTTTTTTGTTTCTTGGTCCTGTGCATTAGTATTTAAACTGAAAGCGCTCATTGCCGCAAACACAACCGTACCGATAATCAACTGTTTTAACATATAGTTCTCCTGCTAACTAATGAGGATTGTTAATTTAGATCAAATTTACATTATTTGTCAAATAAAAAATTGCTTCCTTGTAATATTTAATAAAAATAAATAATAACGCATCTAGAAATATTGCCTACGGGCAAAATAAATCTATTCTCTTAAAATTCTTTCATCCTTCTGCTGCTCATCATCGTTTTTGATCCTTTCAAGCTCTAGCGGGTGCTCACTCATCATTTCTTCCTCAGACATAGTTCCTTTTATGAAAGCTTTGTTTATTGGATAAACCTCTGGATTGAAGATCACATAATAAAAATGCCAAACAATTATTGCAAGAGTTGCAAGCCATGCTTCATAAAGGTGGACTAATGTTGCAATGTCGAACATTATTTTTGGAGCAATTGACAAGAAGAAATTATTGAACATAAGGACTAAGCCTGAAGCCGACATAATTGCAACACCCCAAACAAGAGCCCAGTATTCGGCTTTTTCCATATAGCTGAACCTATCAAACTGGGGCCTTTCTTTACTAATGCCGAGTAAATATTTAATATTTACAATTACATCCTTTGCATCCTGAAGGTTAGGGAGGAAATCCATAAATAGCTGCCTGCCCCTTTTTGTAAAGGCAAGATAGTATGCATGGTAAAGAGATACCAAAATCATTGAGATCCCAAAGAACCTATGAGCAAGGCTTCTGGCCTGGAATGCCAGATCTCCAAGAACAGTCCTTGCAGAAATAACCCACCACGATTCAGGATATTTTAGAGCAAATCCAGTTATTACAAGAGAGATAAAACTTGTAAGCATGATAAAATGCTGAATCCTCTCACTCAAACTCATTCTAAGGTAGACTTTACCCTGTTTTTTTAATTCCTCGATCTCTTTTTTATGATGTTTCTTTTCCTGACGCTTTCTTATAAGGTCAAGAATATTATGCATTACCATTCCACCAATAATGGTAATTATAAGTATCATATAAATATTTATGATCCAGTAGAGTATGGAGGATTCCTCTTTTGTACCCATCAGGTGGACTTTTCTGAATTCAGAGGCAATATTTGCTCCCGGATGACATTTACCGCAAGTAACCGAGAGATTCCTCCGGTTTATTGTCGAGGTTGGATCACTGCTAGGCTTAATATTATGAGAGCCGTGGCAGCTAGCACAATCGGCTGCAAATTTAGAACCGCCTCTTACAGCAAGTCCATGATAGCTGGCCATATAACTAAGTGACTGCGTCTCTGGCAAATTATACTTTCTGCTCAGCTGAACATCACCGTGACAAGAGCTGCAGAGCATAACGACCTGTTGACCATGAGAGACTCTGCTTAAAGGATCATTTTTCTGAACTATCTGGTGATTGCCATGGCAATTTGTGCAGGTCGGAGCTTCAGCAACACCTTTTTTTACAGCCTGGCCATGGACACTTTCATTATACAGAGCTGTAATGCTACTGTGGCATCCTGATTCTTTGCCGCAGCTTGCAGCAACATTCAGTTTATTAATATTCGACCCTTTAACATTTGCAGCCTGCATTCTATGACCCGTATGGCAGTCTGAGCAGGTAGGGGCATTTAAGTTACCGTTTTTTAATGCAATAAAGTGAGCCGACTTTTCATATTTTGTTATGTCTGCTGCCGTACCGCCTGTCATCTTTATGACCTCAGGATTTTTTACATGGCAGTTATAACAGATATCCTTTTCTGCTACAGTCCCAAGAGGGGATTCCTTTACGGCTGAAATAGTATGCTCTCCATGACAATCTATACATGTAGGAGCAACTTTTACTCCTTTTGCAAAAGATACGCCATGGGCAGAGACCTTATAGTCCTTTAGGACATCAGCATGGCATTTACCGCATGTCTGAGGAATATTCTGCCTTGCGATCATGCTTTTTGCTGCATCTGTACCCATAACTGTATGGTCACCATGGCAGTCGATGCATGTAGCAGCTTCTTTTCCATTTGGGCCGACCTTAGCATGGATACTCGTGCGGTAATGCTGTACAAATTCAACAAGATCACTTTTTTTATTCTTGAATTTCGACTGGTCCAGATGGCACTTTAAACAAGACTGAGAAGAAATTGAATACTTGTTATTATAGACCTCGTGGGCACCATGGCAGCTTACGCAGCCAGGAGTATTTTCCTGTTTTGCAAGCTTATGGACACTTTGAGAAAACTCACTTAGGCTATGCTTATGGCAGGCAGAGCATAGCTTTTCCTCGCTTGACTTATTAAAATCTGCTTTTTGTATTTTATGTGCAGTCTTGTTATGGCAATCTGTACAAATTGGTGCCTTTGCTCCCGAAGAAAACTTCTGGAAATGGATACTCTTTTTATAGGAGCTAACAGAGGAGGATTTATGGCAGCTTATACAAAGATCAGCCTCTGCTTTCTTTACAGTGGCTGCAGGCTGAATATCATGTTTACTATGACAAGAAAAGCAAGCTACGTTATTAGTGCCGTGAATACTTTTAGCATAATCCTGGGTTTCATGGCATTGCTTGCAATCAACCTTTGAAATGTTATTACCTTCTTTATGAGGTATATTTTCAGCATCGAATCCTGTATGGCAATCAGTACAATCAAGTTCCCCGTGAACCGATTTTTTAAAATGGTCAGGGTCGACATATAGTGAGACTTTCGTCCCATTTCTGTCCTGAGTCAATGTCTTATCATTATGACAATCCAAGCAATTGGTTTTTGTGGTTTGAGAAAAAGATAAAGAACTCAAACCTGCGAAAAGAATCGCAAGAATAAACCTCATAGAAAGCACTCCGAAATAATTAATTCTCTTTATTCAATGTCTCTGCATACTGAGCTGCAACTTCCTTTACCGATCTACTCGAAATCAACTGAAATATTCTGTCTCTGACTTGTGCCCATTCATTATGAAGAGGGCAGGGATGTTCTTCTGAGCATTCTTTTAATCCAGTAACGCATTTAAGGTTTATGACCGGACCTTCAATTCTTTCGACTATCTCCAAAATTGAACTATTAAGGGCTAGTTCAGTAATAAGAAAACCGCCGCCTCTTCCCTTGAAAGAATCGACATAGCCGAATTTTGCCATTCTCTGAAGAATTTTTGCAAGGTAATGAGCAGGAATATCTTCGCTTTTGGCAATTTCAGCAGACATAACTAGTTTTTCTCTGGGTTGTCGGGCCAGGTAAAGAACGGCCCTAATTGCATATTCCCCGGTTTTTGTGTAGATCATATCTTTTCCTCAAAAAATTATTTAGGTGCATAGTTTTTAATCTAAATATTAAATAGGATATTGGAGTTCTTTATTCTATTTAAGTTAATTTTTTGGTCGAATTTGTCAAATTCTATAAAAGACTCCGAATGTCCGGGGAACACTTATAGAAATTTAACAATAATCATACCATATATCTTAAATGTATAAACTGTTGAAATTTTGAATTATGACGTTAAAATAATTCTTATTTGTGATAATTTAAAACAAAAAGTGAAAAAAATATCAACAATTTTTTGGAACTTAGAATCTCCGGCAGAATAATCGGAATTTTTTATGCTAAATAAAGTACAATTCTCCGGTATCTTTCATTTGAGCTCTATTGTTTAAGCTTTCTTTGAGGAATGCCTCCATTTTATCTTTATCTGAAGGTCTTAAAAGGAATGTAATTACAATATGGTCTTCATAATCAGTCTTAAGAATTCTGGCTCCTAGTTTTGAAAGAATGTAGTGTATCTGACTAGTTTGGTTAAAGTCGAATTCAATTGTAAACTTAAGATAAGATCTTTTTGTCAGTATCTTTGCGTTCTCTATTGTCTGGAAGGCCGAAATATAATAGGCTTTGCCCAAGGGGCCAACGCCAAGCTTTGTACCGCCGAAATAACGTATAACAATAAGAATTACGTTATTTAGCTGAAAATGCTGAATGGCGTTATATATTCTTAGTCCCGCCGTTCCTGAGGGCTCGCCGTCATCGGAATACTTAATTAAATCTGAAAAACAGTAGGCATAGCAGTGGTGGGTGGCATCATAGAATTTTTTTCTGACCTGTTCCAATATTTCCAAGGCCTGTTCTTCATTAGAAGCAGGAAAAACCTGACCTATGAAAACTGAACCTTTTTCTTTAAACTTTGTTTCAGAGAATGCTTCAACGGTGTTAAATTCTTCAATCAAAGGTGAAATTCCTAAAAAAATATTGAAAAGAAAATAGTTTGATTTTAATGCCATCTCTAGTTAAACTAGAGGTTTAAATTTAATAAATCTGGGACAATTGTACTAAAATGGATTTACAGGATAAGATAATAATAAAAGGTGCACGGGAACACAACTTAAAAAATATAGATCTTGAGATACCAAGAGATTCTTTTGTAGTAATAACCGGGTTATCTGGCTCGGGTAAATCATCGCTTGCCTTTGATACGATCTATGCTGAAGGGCAGCGTCGTTACATTGAATCACTTTCCTCATATGCAAGGCAGTTCTTAGATCAGCTTGAAAAACCGGAAGTAGATCTTATAGAGGGTTTGAGTCCTGCTATTTCAATTGAACAGAAAGCTACTTCAGGTAGTCCACGCTCAACAGTTGGGACAGTAACAGAAATCTATGATTATCTGCGTCTTCTTTATGCAAGGCTAGGAACACCGCATTGCTACAACTGCGGACGGCCAGTTGTAAAGCAATCCTCTGAACAGATCATAAATACCATTATCTCTAATTTTAATGATAAGAAGACCATGGTGCTTGCTCCTGTAATAAGAGGAAGGAAGGGACATTACAGAGAACTTTTCGAGGAAATACTCTCTGATGGTTTTGTTAGAGTAAGAGTAGATGGCCAGGTAAATGAAATTTCAAAGGGCTTTCAGGTTGACCGCTATAAGATCCATAATATTGAAATTGTAGTAGACAGGATCAAGATCTCCGAAGCCGCAAGGTCAAGGTTAACCGAATCGATCGAAGTAGCATTAAACTATGGTTCAGGCAATATTATTCTTAATGATGGATTTGAAGATCATGTTTACAGCCGCAATCTGGCTTGTCTTGATTGTGGAATAAGTTTTCAGGAATTAGCTCCTAATTCATTTTCATTTAACTCTCCATATGGATACTGCCCCGATTGTGAGGGCCTTGGTGAGAAGAGGGAAATGGATATAAATTTGATTATTCCTGACTGGGATAAATCGATAAATGAGGAAGGAATAGCAGCATTAGGCAAGCCAAGGCAGATGTGGTTTTTTAACCAGGTACAGGCAGTTGCAAATAAATATGGATTTACCTATGATACTCCGCTAAAGGATCTTACAAAAGAGCAAAGAGATACTTTGCTTTATGGAACAAAGGATAAAATTCCATTTACTTATTCCTATGGGGGAGGGAGAAATGTTACCTATGTCCATAAATTCTCAGGTGTTGTTCACTATGTAAAGCATTATTACGATACTACAACATCGAACAAGATACGTGAGTGGGCCGAGTCTTTTATGAATACGCAGACCTGCAGTACGTGTAATGGAGGAAGACTAAGAAAAGAATCTTTGTCTGTAAAATTTCTTGGGCGTGGAATAAATGAAGTTACATCTCTTTCTATATTAAAGGCACTGGACTTCTTTAAGGGAGTAAAACTTGCAGGAAGAGAGGAAATAATATCAAAACAGATATTAAAGGAAATAACTTCGCGCCTGCAGTTTTTACTGGATGTGGGCCTGGATTATTTAACGCTCGACCGCTCGGCAAGAACACTCTCGGGTGGAGAGACACAGAGAATAAGACTTGCAACTCAAATAGGTTCACAGCTTGCCGGAGTGTTATATGTCTTAGATGAGCCCAGTATTGGTCTTCACCAAAGTGACAATATGAAACTTATAAGTTCTCTAAAGAACCTGAAGGAACTTGGCAATACAGTCGTTGTTGTTGAACATGATCGTGAAACAATAGAAAATGCTGACTATATAGTCGACCTTGGTCCAAAAGCAGGAATTCACGGAGGAGAGGTTTGTCTGGCCGGTCAGGCAGAAGAGATCATGAATTCGAAGGATGGAATAAATTCGCTTACATTAAAATATCTTAAAGATGAAATAAGGATCGACATTCCTTCTGAAAGAAGGAAAGGAAGCGGAAATAAACTGATCATTAGCGGTGCAAGTGGAAATAACTTAAAAGATGTTGACTTAAAGATCCCCTTAGGTACTTTTACTGCTGTAACAGGTGTAAGTGGTTCGGGGAAGTCTTCTCTTATAAATGAAACACTTGTAAGCATACTGATGAAGAAGATATATAAGTCAAAGGTTGTCCCTTTGCCATATAAGAGCATAAAAGGGCTTGAGTATATAGATAAGGTAATTGAGATCGATCAGTCACCAATTGGAAGGACGCCCAGAAGTAATCCTGCAACGTACACAGGTGTGTTTACATTCATAAGGGACCTTTTTGCGCAACTGCCTGAATCAAAGATACGCGGATACAAAACAGGCAGGTTTAGTTTTAATATTGCAGGCGGAAGGTGTGAAGAATGCCAGGGGGATGGGCTTAGGAAAATAGAGATGAATTTCCTTCCGGATGTATACGTTGAGTGCGATGTTTGTCATGGAAAACGTTATAACAGGGAGACACTCGAGGTACTATATAAGACAAAGTCAATCTCTGATGTACTTAATATGACAGTTGAAGAAGCCTTAACTTTCTTTGAAGACCTCCCAAGGATCAAAAGAAAAATTCAGTCGCTTCATGATGTTGGTCTGGGTTATATTACTCTTGGGCAGCAGGCCACAACACTCTCCGGAGGTGAAGCCCAGAGGGTAAAACTTGCAACAGAGTTAAGCAAAGTTGGAACCGGCAATACAATTTACATTCTTGATGAACCTACTACAGGACTTCATTTTGAAGATGTAAGAATACTTCTTGGAGTACTTAATAAGCTTGTAGACAAGGGTAACACGGTAATTGTTGTTGAACATAATCTCGACGTCATAAAAGTTGCCGATTGGATAATTGATCTTGGTCCAGGCGGTGGTGAGTATGGCGGGCAGATAATTACAGAGGGTACACCAGAGGAAGTAATTGGCAACAGAAAGAGTCTTACTGCAGAGTACCTGAAAAAAGAACTTGTAAAGTCCCTTGCTGGATAACCGCAAAATCATTTTTGTTTTTTAATCTAAGGCTGTCTAAGAAATTTTCATAGGCGGCCTTTTTTATTATAATTGGCTTCTTATTATAACTGGACTTTACTTAATATTTCATTTTACCACTTTTTTCTCATAGCAATTTTTCTATTTAGGCTATTTACAATTTGTCATAATTATCTTAGTTTATGGACGGAATAATACCAAAATAACAAATTAGATTTTTTATACTACTTATTATCAGCCGGAGAAAGAATTATGTTTGTTGGTCACCTGGAACAGCTCAAGCAACAAAGAAATTCACTCCGCAGATTCCTTCTGGACTCTCGTTGCTAACTGCGCAGACAATTAGATTAAAATAAAATTTTCGGAGAAAAAATGCATAAATGTCCTAACTGCAATTACGAATCACAGGATGACTTTTTATACTGCCCTATGTGCGGCTATTATCTAAAAAGTGCAAATGAAAAGAAAATAAACGAAGAGAAAATAAAAGAGAGCGAGCAAGATCAAGCAGTTAATACTTCTACGCAGGAAAGTAAAAAAGAGAGTCCCAGGTTCTATAAAGTAGTCAATGGACTTTTTGAATATCCAAAGGCTCCTTTAGGCAAAAGGTTTGGGGCATGTTTAATTGATGGGCTGATAATGTTTCTTTTATCAATACCAGCCATTGTTTTATTTATGATCGGGTTATCAATGAATCCGAATCCTGAAATGATAGATGAAGAAAGTTTCTCCTCAGGTGTAGGTTTAGTGGGAGGAGTTTTTACTCTTTGGGGAATGTTTTCTTTGATATTTCCGACAATATATTCTTTCATAAAAGATGGCTTAAAGAACGGGCAGAGCTTTGGAAAGCGTTTTGTGGGGCTAATGGTTATTGATACACAAAAGAACAGCCCATGTAAAATAGGAAAGTCTGCTTTCCGAAATTTGATATCTTATTTAATAGTGGCCATACCATTTCTGAATCTGATCACTTGTTGGATAGAGCCGCTTATGGTTATCTTTAGAGAAGATGGCAAGAAAGCAGCTGATTTTGTAGCAAGTACTCAGGTCATTGATGCATCACAATTTGGAAAATAATGATTTTCAATGAATAGTATCTTTTAATCTAAATAGTACTTTATTCAAATCCATAAAACTAGTTTAATGTTATATTCAACAAAATTGCATATTATAATATTTGATAGAAAAAGAGGGGAATAGTATGAAGTTCGAAGGTATAATATTTGACCTGGATGGTACTATGGCCAACACTTTAGAGGATCTATCTGATTCTATGAACAGGGTTCTGGCTGAAAAATGTTTTCCAACACACAGTTATGAACTATACAAAACTATAATTGGTAAAGGACTTAGGAATTTAGTTACAAGTTCACTTCCGGAGATTAACCGGACAAATGAAACGATTGATGAGTGCTATAACCTCATGATGGAAGATTATAGTAATAACTGCCTGAATAAAACACATCTATATAAAGGTTTTGCTGAAGTAATAGAAAAGTTAAAACAGCAGGGAATCAAATTAGCTGTTTTGTCAAATAAAATAGATGATCTTACACAGAGGATAGTTGACCATTTAGCCGATGCAAAGAATTTTGATGTCATTCTTGGAGCTCAGCCCGATGTTCCGCCCAAGCCCGATCCCAAAGGTGCTCTGCTTATTGCAAAGCGCATGGGAATTGCTCCTGAGAACATTCTATACATTGGAGATACAGGTATAGACATGCTTACTGCAAACAAAGCAGGTATGAAAGCAATTGGAGCTGCCTGGGGGTTCAGGACAAAGAAAGAGCTTCATGATAATGGAGCCATGGTTATACTGAACCTGCCAGTTGAACTATTAAGAATCACAAGCAAATAAATAATAATAAAAAACAAAATGCGGACAGTGGTTATTTTAACATAATCATTGATCCGCTTTTTAATACACTGCTTTCTACTCTTAGCTGATAGTAATATCTGCCAGAGGAAACAAGATTACCTTCAGAATCCTTTCCATCCCAAAATGAACTTGCTCCGTCTTTTGCCTGTATTGATTTGACAAGCCTTCCATTTGAGTTATATATGTGAATATTTGCAGGTCTTTCCCTCATGCTGCCTGGCAGTTTTACAAAAAAGTTTGTCGAAGAGTTAAACGGGTTAGGGTAGTTTAAGAGAGTAAGCTCCTTATTTTCAGGCACTTCATTATTCTTTATACCAGTTAATACATAATCATTACTCTTTAAATGAATATCCTTTACTAAGATTTCATCATGGCTGCTGTAGGTAAAGTATATTGAGTCTATTGGCAGTCTTTGGTTTAAATAATCAAAACCTATTCTAGAAATCAAAAGACCATTAACAAATACTGAATCAGGTGGGTAAGTTACCTCGTAAATAGTAGTAGTATATGTCCCGTCAGGATGAAGAATTAAAGGAGAATGAATTTCAAAACAGACAAAATTCGAAGTATAACTGGTTACAGGTTTATTGTCCTTATTATAAATATGTCCAGTTAGAGTCTGCCCAACTCCTTCAAAATTGTTTTCATATCCAAGTGTAGGCTTTGATGATATATAATAGAAATAATAGTAAGAATTTCTGCTGACCCTACAAACTGCATCCCCAGCATGCGGGGCACAGACATTCGATCTAAAATAATTTCCAAAAACAGCGCTATCTACTCTGTATTTTGAAAAGGTACTATTATATGTTTCAAATTTTATCTTATCACCTTTGGGATTTATGTACAATGGAGAAGAAAGGCTGTCTGAGGTAATTACATAGTAGCTTACAGATCTTCTTGGTTGAATGAGTAATTTTGCTGAGCCGCCGCTAGGTGTGCTTATAATAACACTATCAAGTCCTTCTAGAGAATTCCTAAATGGAAATTCTATCTCCATTTGCCAGTTGCCCTTTGCATCAAAAACAAGCTCGGAGAATTGACAAATTGGAGAACTATCAACTGGATTTGCCCATATGACCGGCACTATGAAAAGAAGAAGGAAAAAGGAAAGCAGTTTGCTTTTCATACCATAGCCTCTAGTTTTTTTGTAAAACCAAGAACAGATAAATATTATCACTTATATAATAGTAACAAATTTGCCCCTTACGGAAAAAAAAGTAAAAAAAATATCCGGGACTTTTTTAAGACATATGGAATAAAACTAAGTAAAGGTTTGTTTAAATATTGTTCTTTATGTTTAATTTGATAGTAAGTTCTTATGGCAGTGCATCAGGTACTAATTTTTTTTACACCGTAGATAAGAAGGAACAATGTAAATGCTGTAGCGACAGCCATTGGTCCGCTTGAAAAATCAAATCTAAATGCAAGGTAAAGGGATATAGGAGGAATAATAGCTCCAACAATTATTGCAATCACAAATACCTGCCAAAGGCGCCTTCCAAGGAGAATGCCGATTGAAGAGGGGATAATAAGGTAAGCAAATGCAAAGACATCTCCTACAAATCTTGTAGTAAGTGATATGCCTACTCCAACAAAAAGATAGAAAAATAGCAGCCATAATTGTGAATTTAATCCGTGGGCGCTAGCTGATTCTGCATCGAAGGTGACAAAACTAAGCTGTTTACTGAAAATAGTAAAGACAATGACTGTAAAGAAAAGAATAATAAGAAGTGTATAGAATTCTTTTGCACCTATAAAGAGAATATCACCCTTTAGAATTGTTTCAATCTCAGAGACCTCGGCAACTGGACTTTTCTGTATGAACATTATTCTTATGGCTATTGCAAGGACGAAAATAGTACCAAGAATTCCATCCTGAGTAAGAAACTTCTGTTTATAAGTCTGTGAGAATACCAGGACAGTAAGTACAGCAAAGAGTAGTGAAAAAAAAGCAGGTTCGGAATGATGGAGAAATGAATTTTCAGTTACTGTAGTTCCAAACAAAGAATAGATCAGTTTTTCGAAATTGATTAAGTGGAGAAAAGAAAAAGCTACTCCAGCAATTGAGACCTGCGTAAGAACGGCTCCAAGAAAAACAACCCTCTGGGAAGTGACGAATATACCCAAAAAGCCGCAAATAATTCCTGCCAGGACGCTTCCCATGATTGCATATGGAAATAACTCGATAAGCTGACTTATAGTATTCACAATAGACTCTCTTAAGTTTGTTGTTCTTTGTGTTTTGAAGTAATTACGTATTCCTCATCTACCTTAGTTACGAGGAAGTTACTGGAATATGTTTTCCTTAAGTTTTCCTCAGATAGAACATCTTCAATATCTCCTGCCTGGAAAAAATTCCTTTCAAGCAGTATTAACTTTTTCGTAATATTAGCCACATCGCTTAAAAGGTGGCTTACGATTATTACGGTAAGCTTCTGGTTATCATGTAGTTCTTTAATAAGGTCAAGAAGAGAATAATGCGAAGGAGTATCCATTCCATTTGTTGGTTCATCCAGAATCAAAATTTGAGGTTTAACAGCCAATGCTCGTGCTATTAGAGTCCTTTGGCGCTGGCCTCCGGAAAGGCTATTGTAGTTGTTATGTCTCAGGAAATAAATTCCAACGCTTTTTAGGCATTCCTCAACAATTTCCTTATCTGTTTTGCCCGGATACTGAAATAATTTCATAAGAGAAAACCTTCCCATCATAACTACGTCATAGACAGTATAAGGAAGAAGAGGTTGTACAATATCTCTTTGTGGAACGTAGCCGAACCTTAAAGATGCCTTTTCAATTTTACCTGCAAGAGGCTTTAAGCTCCCAAGAAGTGTTTTTAGGAGAGTTGTCTTGCCTGCGCCGTTAGGGCCGACTATTCCGATAAAATCGTTATCATATATGGTTAAATTTATTCCGCTAATGATAACATTTTTCCCATAACCTATTGAAACATCTTTTAGTTTTACAATTTCTTTATTCATTTTTGCCAGATTGTTTTTTCTTTGTTAGATTTTTTTATTTAGCCTTCTGTTGACTAGCCAGTTGTTAGTTAACTAGTTGTTGGTTAACTAGTTGTTAGTTAGCTGGTTTTAGTTATTTGTCCAATAATATAATCCATCATCTGAACATAAGAATTGATTCCCTGCATACCATAGACGCCGGTTGGGACTTTAATAACCTTTACTCCTGTGACGCTTGCGATCTGATTTGGGGCATTATCGCTATAAAAGTTTTCCATCATTATATATCTTACATTATTAGATTTAATTATATTAAATAGTTCTGCATTATGTGAGGGGGTTGGTGGAATTCCAGGTTTAGGTTCCACATACCCGGCAATCCTTAATCCATAGCGGTCGGCAAAATAAGTCCAGCTTGCATGAAAAAATACGAAAGCTTTTCCTTTTAGCGGTTCCATTTTCTTGTTCCACTCGTTAATCTTGCCATCGAGTTTTGAATTAAAGCTGTCGAGATTGCTCTTGAAATATGCTTCATCGCCGGGGGATATAGAGGCAAGGGCAGAGTAGATCTCCTGTGCCATAATCTTTGCGTTAGATGGATCAAGCCAGTAATGCGGATTACCAAAGGGATGAACATCCCCCTGACTGGCATCAACCTTTCCGGAAGGGACTTCTTTTTTTTGTATATCTGATGAAAGATCAATTACTTTTAGTTTGCTATTTCGTGATCCATCTATCAGCTGCTGAGCCCATAGTTCTAGTCCCATTCCGATCTTAAATAAAAGATCAGCATTGCGCAGTTTAACCATATATTTAGGCATTATCTCAAGGAAATGGGGATCCTGGTCTCCACGGCATAAATAATCGGCATCGACTTTATCATTACCTACTTCTTTGACGATATCATAGATTACAGTTGTCGTAGTAACGACTTTTATTTTGCCAAATAAGGTGCCGGCAAATAAAAATATAAAAATCATGAAAAGACTTTTCATTTTACCCTCTTATTGTTTTAGCCTACCAATTAAAATGGATGCGCTTTATGCGGACCCAAAGAAAATAATAACTGAAGAGTAACCTTGGTTTCATTATCCCTATGACTTCCATCTGCTATGGAAAAGAAAAGGTCCTGGAAGCCGAGCCTAAGGGCCAGGGTTTCTTCAACGGGATAATAACCCAGCCATCCGGAAATTCCCTGTGTCTTGTTTTTATCATCATTTGGAAGAGTGTTATATGATGGTATATCTCCAATAAGTCCATAAGTAAAATCGTATTTTGCCCCTACGCTGAATATCTTATTAAACCTGTAATCAAAATAGGCTACTGCTCCAAATGTATTTATTTTGTCAAATTCATCTAAGAATAGTCCTCCTAAAAGCCGGCGTTGGCGTAAGACATCCCTGTGGTTCAGCATTGCCTCGGCCTGAAGAGTCAAAGCAGTATATGAATCAGGTTTATACTTGAACTTAATATCTAATCCTGTATAAGTGTAATAAAGTGACTTGGTAAAAATCATGTCAGGGGTTGAAGCTAAGGTAAAGCTATTTTTAGAATGTATTCCGTAGGAAGAGCTAATTCCAACCTCAAGATCAGAGTAGTCGCCAATTGAGAAAAATGAGCCAAGTCTTCCTGCAAATATGGGGGAATTTCCTCTTAGGGCTTTTATGCTCTCTTCGTCATCTGGAATAGCGGCTTCTGTTCTTCCAATAGCATCTCCTTTATAGAGGCCAAGATCAAGATTTGTATAAATATCGCCGGTTGGAAGAATAATACTTAGATTAAACCCGATATCATTAAATCCGTCAGGGCTGAAATAGATCTGGTGAAATAGTGGTCTTTCAAGAAAAGGCCAAGCGTGCGGATGAACCGTATTTATTTTTCCGAATCCAACAAGATATTTTCCGGCCTTTATCTGAATATCCAGGGGGAGTCCTCTAAGTATTTCAGCATAAAGCTCTTCAACTGAGAATTTGTTATCCTCATAAGATAGATTAGCAGCAGCGCGGGCAAATGGATTCAGATATCCATCGATAAAGAGCTCCATAGATGGATTATCGAATATAAGTTTCCCGTAGTTTGGTGAAGCCTTATAAAGGTCGGTAAATGTATTAAATGTACCGATCAGACTTATATCAGGGTTGATATTAGATTGCGGCTTAATAAAGCTATTTGTCAATAAAAAACAAATCAACACTAAGAATGATCTTTTCATCTCCTATTTTCCCCAAATAATGAAACTGGTTAGGTCAAGACAGATCAGGCAAAGGAAGTGAACATTTTTTCAGGAGGAGCGCGGAGAAGTGCTATATAAAGAAAGGATTTGTTAAAATATTGAATGATATGGAATTCTGCTGAACCAATTTGCCTAAGGGCAGAAAATAGATTTTCATCTGAGTAATAATAAGAATGAATTGAGTTAGCAAGGAGACTTAAAAGGCAATGAGAATCTCCGTCTGAATATGGGTCTGCTGAAAAATTTGAGATTGCCCCACCAGGCATCCTATGGCTGGAAATACTCAGATCAATACAATGAATATGGAACAGGTTCATTGCGAAGAAAGATAAATATACAGCAAGAAATAAGCCTGAGGCCTGTCTTTTGTATTTTCTTTGTAAACTGGTCATTTCCTTTTCAGCTCATGTATTCCCAAATATGAAATTTAAATACTTCATCCCGATATTGATTTTAAGGGCATTAGAATATAATTTGATTCAAGGTCCATATTAAACAACTGACCATGGAGGGGTAAAGTTCCTTGCCGGCACAATAAACATCACAATTCAAATATTAACAAAGGGCAGCTATTGTATATAATTTAATATAAAAGGAGGGACGTATGTTTGAGCAAAAGCAACTTACAGGTGAAGTTTTCTATCCTTCAAAAGAAGTAATTAGCCATTCAAATGCAAAGGATTGGGAAAAGTTGCAGGAAGAGGCAGAAAACGATCTTGAAGGTTTCTGGGCAAAAGAGGCAAACGAGCTTCATTGGTTCAGGAAGTGGGATAAAGTCATTGATGATAGCAAGAAACCTTTTTATAAGTGGTTTACAGGGGGAAGAACAAACATTGTATATAATTGCCTGGACATACATACTCAGACTTTCAGAAGAAATAAGCTTGCGCTCATATGGGAAGGAGAGGATGGCTCATTTAGAAGTTATTCTTATTTTGCACTTAGGCGTGAGACCTGCAAATTTGCAAATGTGCTGAAAAGCCTTGGTGTAAAAAAGGGGGATAGAGTAACGCTTTATATGGGAAGGATACCTGAATTGATGATAGGTATGCTGGCTTGTGCAAGAATTGGTGCAATACATTCGGTCGTATATGGTGGCTTTTCAGTTGAAGCATTGCATGAAAGGTTAGAAGACAGTCAGTCAAAAGTCTTAATAGTTGCAGACGGATCATATCAGAGGGGAAAAATAGTTCACTTAAAGCAGATAGCAGATGAAGCTTTGCAAAGAGCGGCTACAGTTGAAAGTGTCCTCGTTGTAAAGCGTACAGGCGAGCCTGTAAATATGGAAGCAGGAAGGGATATGTGGTACAATGAACTGATGAACCTTCCTATAGCAAGTAATACATGTGCTATTGAAATAGTTGACGCGGAAGATCCGCTTTTTATTTTATATACAAGCGGGACAACAGGAAAACCAAAGGCCATACAGCATACACACGGCGGCTATATGGTTGGCGTTTACGCGACACTAAAATATGTCTTTGACATTCACGAAGAAGACAGATACTGGTGTGCAGCCGATCCTGGGTGGATAACAGGCCACAGTTACATAGTTTATGGCCCGCTCTTAAATGGGACTACTTCCTTCATGTATGAAGGAGCACCTACGCATCCTTTCCCTAACAGGTGGTGGCAGATGATAGAGAAGTATGGAATTAATATTTTGTATACTGCTCCTACTGCCATAAGGGGGCTTATGAGATATGGCGAGGCATGGCCAAACAGGCATGACCTTTCATCTTTGCGTCTTCTTGGATCTGTCGGTGAACCAATAAATCCTGAAGCCTGGAAGTGGTACCATAGAGTAATTGGAAAGGAAAAATGCCCGATAATGGATACATGGTGGCAAACAGAAACTGGTATGTTCATGATAACTCCTGTACCATCAATACCTTTAAAGCCAGGTTCAGGGACAATTCCATTTCCAGGACTTAAGATGGATATTTTGGATGAGGAAGGTAATTCTGTGCCCACAAATGAAGAAGGCTACCTTGTAGTAAAATCACCGTGGCCTGCTATGATAAGAACAATTTACAGGGATCCTGAAAAGTATGTGAGCCAATACTGGAGCAAATTCCCTGGAATATATATGACAGGTGATTCTGCCAGGAAAGATGAGGATGGATATTTCTGGATAATCGGCCGTGTAGATGATGTACTTAAAGTCTCAGGTTACAGGTTAGGAACAGCAGAAATTGAAAGTGCGCTTGTCAGCCATCCGGCTGTTGCAGAGGCTGCTGCAATTGGCCTGCCGCATGATGTAAAAGGCAATGCAATTTATACATATGTAATATTAAAGCATGGATTTGAAAAGAGTGAAAAGCTTGCCGAAGAGCTAAGGATGCATGTTGGTCATGAGGTTGGACCAATAGCAAAACCGGAAAAGGTGGAATTTGTAGATAACCTGCCAAAGACAAGAAGCGGCAAAATAATGAGAAGGGTGTTAAAGGCACAAGCCTTAGGGCAGGATCCCGGAAATATTTCAACGCTCGAGGAGTGAAAAGCAAATTTGTAATTATATGATCAGTAATTATTAAAATCGATGATTAAAAAACAGTAATTGTAAAACATTGTAATTATAGGATCTTATATACTTGAAAGTGAGATGCCTTTAATTTTTCTGAAAAGGGAAACAGCAAAAGAGTCTGTCATACCGGAGACGAAATCTGTAATTTGAAGCAGTCGAAGGTATAAGTCATTATCCGGATTACCGCTAATGAACTGGAACTGATCAGGCAAGAGCTGGAGTACCTTTTGGTTTTTTCCGCTAATATTGCCATATGCCTTTTCATTTACTGCAGTAATGAATATATCAAGTAGTCCGCCCAGGACCTCATAACCTGCGGCTTCTCTTTCGATCACACTTATGTGAGAATATATTTTTTCTTTAGAAACAGATTTAATTTCTTTTAGTGTAGAAGCAGAACTTACTAGGTTAATAAGGCCATTATCGAAGTTACCTTCGATTATATTTTCTTCTTCTTCGCAAAAAAGATCGGCAAGCTGGCTAATTAGCGTTCCTAAAGATTTTGCTCTGAGGTAGCCGATCTTATCGTCATTATCCCTGCTTTTATAATCCTTAAGCTCTGAAGATCCAAGAAGTCCAGTTAAAAGTTCTTCGGCCTCGCTAAAAGAAATAAGACCGAGGTGGAATCCGTCTTCCAGATCCATTACGCGATAGCAAATATCATCGGCGGCTTCAACAAGGAAAGACAGAGGGTGACGGCACCAGAAGAGGGAAGAGATATTAGAATCTTTTTTTACAAGTCCAACGTGGGCAGCAACATCAGAAAAAATATCTTTTTCAGACTGAAAGAAGCCGAATTTTTTATAAAGTTTATTTCTGTTTTCTTCCTCAAGAAGATCTTTGTCATCAGTAAGTATAAGCGACTCTTTTGGATATTTAGTAAAAGAAGCTAAAGTAGCATAAGTAAGGCAAAGTCCTCCCATTACGTGAGGGTTCTGAAGTTTAGTTATTATCCGGAAACCCTGGGCATTACCTTCAAACTTGGTAAAGTCACACCACTTTTTTTTGCTTTTTAATTTTCCCTCAAATATCCTTCCGTTGCCATTCTTAAAATACTCTGCTATGGCATCTTCGCCCGAATGGCCGAAAGGGGGATTTCCAATATCATGAGCCAGGCAAGCTGCAGCAACTATTTCGCCGAAATCGAATTGGGAAAACTCACCTTTAAGTAAGGGATATTTCTCAAGCATCCTTTTGCCCACAATATTACCAATAGATCTGCCAATGCAGGAGACCTCAAGGCTATGAGTAAGTCTGTTATGGACAAAATCGCTTTCAGGAAGAGGGAACACCTGAGTTTTATCCTGAAGTCTGCGGAAAGCAGCTGAAAAAACTATGCGGTCAAAATCCCTCTGAAATTCGCTCCTGCCGTCTTTATTAAAAGCAGGGCTGTTAGCTATGCCTCCTAGTCTGCTTTTTGAAAGAAGCCTTTCCCAATTCATATTTGCCAACTTTCAATTTTCCAAAAAATCAGTTTGACCTCATTGCTTCGTCATACTTTGAAATATGAGGAGGATCGATCTTCTTTAAGGTTGAAAAGATATTTTTGTCCTGATAATCACTTAAATAGGAGACAATCTCATTGCTCTTAGCATCGAAGAAGGTTTTTATAAGTACGCCGCGGATATCCTGCTTTGTTCTTAAGACATCAAGATCGTTGACTAGCTTAGCAATATTTGCCTGTGCATCTTTAGGTTTTGAGGAAAAGATATCAAGTCCGTTATAATGATAATCAAAGAAATCTTCCCTGAAGACTCTATATTTTTCATTTACCAGGTCATCAATCATACCTTTTTTATAATATGCGCCACTTGTTTTATTCCAGCCTGTAGGATTAGAGCTGTTAATAGCAAGAACAGAAATATTATATGCAGTAGTAAAGAGGTCCGATCCGCCAAGTTTTGCATAAGAATCGGCATCAAGACCTATTATTAAATAAGCATAAAAGTCCAGAAAACTTGTCAATGGATCAAAGTTATACTGGTTAAAATAAAAAGATTGTCCTCTCTGGTAGATAAAAGTCCAGTTATTATCCAGAACATTCAGCATTAAAGATGATTTATTAGTGCGATAAATTGGGCGCAAGCTTGTGATGTTAACCTCGGCAGTATAATGGGTCTCATCAGGAGCTGTATCGAAAAAGATATTGAAGGAACACTTTATTCGGTCTCCTTCCCAGCTGCTTCCTGTAAAACGTGTACTATTAAGATAAGCCTGGACAGACTGGGCAAAATCAGCTAATATATCCTTGTTGCTTGCCTGAAGTTTATCAACGTTTACTGTAACTGTTGCATCAAGTTCCTGGGAGAATATGCAAGCAGGAATAAAAAGGAGGAGGAACAATACTTTTTTCATCAGAATACCTAAAATAGTTTTATTGTTGACATAATATAAAAATTTGGATATTATAATTCCACAGGGGGGCAACAGATCAATGATCAAAGGTTTATACACCTTCATTGTAATAATAGTTTCATTTATAACTGGTTACTGTCAAACCGGACCGGGAGCCAGGCAAATAGCCCTCTCAAACTCAGATGTTGCCCAAAGTGATGATGTCTTTTCAGTCTTTAATAATCCCGCAGGTCTGTCTCAGCTAAACTGGCGTGAAGTTGGAATTTATTATTCACCTGCTCCATTTGGCATAAAAGAGCTTTCGAATGCATATCTATGCTACAATGAACCTTCCAGCCTGGGATCCTTTGGCTTTGGCGTGATGACCTATGGATTTAACCTTTACAGGGAAAACCACATAATTTTTTCTTATTCAAATTTCTATAAAGATCTTTATTTCGGTTTAGCAGCAAAGTATTATATGCTCTCAATTGAAAACTATGGTCAGGCAAAGACATTAATGTTTAACATTGGAGGGCTTATTTACATCCGTGATGATATAAAATGGGGGATTTATTTTGATAACATTTCGCATTCAACAATTGGCTTATCAAAGTCGCAGCTTCCCTATAGTTTTAAGACAGGTTTAAGTTACTCTCCTGTAGTAGAGATGCAGGTTCATGCTGCTGCTGAAAAAATAAACGGCTATGAATATTCATTAAGTTTGGGCTTGGAATATAATCTCTTAAGGTATGTTTATATTCGTTCCGGTTTTTCGACACAACCAGACAGATTTTCAGCCGGAATTGGCATCAATTATAGCTATTTCCAGTTTGATTATGCGGTCTTTACACATATGGACCTGGGCCTTACGCACCAGGCAGGTTTTATTATACATTTCAGTGATGATGAGCCAAGAGCTCTAAAAATAAAGAGAGTGAGGCTAAATGAAGAATGATAAGTTTATTAAGGCAAACTATTTTACAGATCCTTTTCTTTCTGCTTCTATTTCAAAGCAAAATGTTTTCACAATCAGATAGTATCTATTTTGATGGAAGATATGATGAATCTCTGGAGGAATCATATTCAGGCGAATCATACTCAGATGAAACAAATTCAGAGGAATATGAGCCGGAAAACTATGAAACAATTGAATACTATAGAAACAATCCGCTTGATATAAATAAGGCCGGCATTCAACAGCTTCTGGAACTTCCATTTATGGATTACTGGTTGGCAGAAAAGATTGTGGATTACAGGAGCAGCTATGGAAGAATTTTTTCTTTGTCGGAATTGTATTCAATTAAAGAGATAGACAAAAATACAATAAACCAGGTAGTA
>JAUZPB010000071.1 GCA_030706145.1 Bacteroidota bacterium | reverse complement strand
TTTCGCTGGATATGACAGATACCATTAAAACAGCTCACTTCTATATAGGGAAAATTGGAATGGAAATAGGCTATAGGACAAGTTACCTAAAGAGTATAAGAGAGTTTCGTGGAAAGAGTGCCTCTGGTATTTGGAGATTTACTGACTCGACCGAAGCTCTTACTCCACAGATACTTCAATCTCTGTTGAAGGACGAAGTCCTTGTAAATATTAGAACTACAAGAGATACTCTGGGTGGTTTAAGAGGACAGCTGATTCAGGTCGGCGGAACTTCCTTTTCAGCAAGACTATCAGCAAAACAAGAGACTCCAAAAACTAAAAGCAATGCTTTTGGTACAGGTAACTTTACATTAACTGACATCGGTTTAATTTACAGAATTACTGTAGATAGCCTTGTTGTTGCTGCTTCACATTTTCATTTGGCTCCAATTGGCCAAAGCGGTAATGTCGTAAAGGAAATTACACCGGACTTTGTAAATAATACGGCAAAGGGTATATGGACTTTGGGTGGTGACCAGGGTTTAACGCGAGAGCTTATAAAAGCCCTGATGACAGGACAAATCTATGTTAATGTCCATACTCCAAATAATCCAAATGGAGAAATAAGAGGCCAATTGCTCATAAACGAGGGGTGGGGCTTTACAGCTTCGTTAAATGGTCTGCAGGAAGTTCCTCCTGATACTTCTGCTGCTAGTGGAACGGCAGCTTTAACTTTTACTCCTAACGGCCTTATTTATGACCTTAGCATAACTGGAATTAAACCAACATCCTTGGGATTTAACAAAGCTCCTGTTTCACAGTCAGGTGACTCTGTTAGAGATATTCTCTCTGAAGCAAACGGTGCATTGACAGTCTTAGGAGCATGGATCACAGCTGGCAGGCTTGGTGGATTAGATTCTTTGAATAATGACCACATTAGCAGCTTGTTTAATGGAGACCTTTATGTTAATGCAGCTTCTGCTACGTATCCCTCAGGAGAGATTCGTGGACAAATTCTTCCAACTGTTCAGGGAGCAGTCCTATCTGTTAAAAATAGCAATAATTTGACTCCTAAAGCTTTTGACCTGCAGCAGAACTTCCCAAATCCATTTAATCCATCAACTATTATTAGGTTCTCAGTTACATCGTTTGGTCCCGTCAACCTTTCTGTTTATAATGTTCTTGGTCAGAAAATCCTGACACTGGTAAATAATAGCTTATCTGCAGGAAATTATGAAGTTAACTTTAATGCATCAAATCTTTCAAGCGGCATTTATATATATAGACTTCAGGCAGGGAAAAATTCAGAGGTAAAAAAAATGATGATAATGAAGTGAGCCTTTGATTAATTCACTAAAAAAGCTTTCCTTTCCCTTGTATTGTTTTGGGCGGCAATTCCTTGCCGCCCTTCTTACTTTTTAATAAAATTATTTAATCGAAATTTCTTAAATTAGTATTTTATAAAGATAAGATCTTTTGTCTTACTGTTTTGCTTGTATTCTGAAATGTGTATTCTGAAATGTGTGAATAAGGAGATTTAATCATGGTCCTGTTAGAATTCAGTATAAGTCCAATGGATAAAGGTGAAAGCTTAAGTCCATATGTTTCCAGGATTCTAAAGTACATTGATGAGAGTAATGTAAGCTATAAACTTACTGCAATGGGAACAATACTTGAAGGGCAATGGGATGAAGTTATTGCCGTTGTAACTGGCTGTTTTAAGCTTCTGGAAAAAGATTGCAACCGTATTAGTCTTAACTTAAAAGTTGACTACCGTGCTGGAGATAATAGCAGAATGGAAAGTAAAATTGAAAAAGTGGAAAAAACCCTGAACCGTAAGTTATCAACTTGATGAAAACTAATTAGTGAAAACAAAAAAAATAAGATTTTTTGTTTTGTTAGCAGAACAGTGACCTAATAATTTTGCGAAAGTCTAAAAAATATTTTTTTCTATAATATTTATTCCTATAAAGATATGTGGATACAAAAAGAAATAATAATTCCGCAGAAACCAAGAGGTTTTAACCTTATTACAACTGAAGTTCTTAGGCAGGTTCCGGAGATTAAAAACTTTAAGAGAGGGATATTTCATCTTTTCATTCAACATACATCTGCTTCTTTAACTATTAATGAAAATGCCGATCCGTCTGTCCGAAAGGATATGGAATCGTTCTTTAATCAGACAGTCCCAGAAAATTCTTCCTATTTTATGCACAATACAGAAGGAAGCGATGACATGCCTGCGCATCTGAAATCCTCACTCCTTGGAGCCAGCCTTTCAATCCCGATTACAGATGGGATGCTAAATTTAGGTACCTGGCAGGGAATTTATCTTTGTGAGCATAGAAACTATGGGGGCACAAGAACTATGGTTGCTACCATTATGGGGGAATAATACCTATAAAAATTCATCGTATGAAGCTATTTAAATATCTGATTTATATCTCACCAATTTTGATTTTTATCATTGTTAGTTCTATCCATGATTTAAATAAATCACAGCTTGGTTCAAGAGTAAATCCAATCCGCCTTTATTTTACTCCCTCGGTTGACACTAAAAGGATCAGTACAAATGCAAGTGAGTTGGTGGCATTCCTTGAACATGAAACTGGTTTATACTTTACTACAGCAGTTCCAACAAGTTATGTCGCAGTAGTAGAAGCTTTCGGTACAAAAAAAGCTGACATTGCAGGTATTAATACATTTTCTTACCTAATGGCGCACCAGAAGTATGGGGCTGAAGCTCGCTTAAGGATTGTACGTGAAGGGGGCTCAACAACCTATAAAGGACAGTTCCTTGCAAGGGAAGGTAGCGGTATAGATAGTATACCCAACATTGCAGGACATAGTATTGCTTATGTCGACCCCTCTTCTACTTCAGGCTATGTTCTCCCAAGAGCAATATTACAGAAATTGAATATTAAACCTTCTGAAGAGGTATTTGCAATGAAGCATGATAATGTTGTTATGATGGTCTATCAAAAACAGGTCGATTGTGGTGCTACCTATTATTCGGATCCTAACCCTAAAACAGGTGAGATTATGGATGCTCGAATGTGGGTAAAAAGACAGTTCCCGGATGTTGAAAAGAAGGTTAAAATAATCGGATTTACACAGGAAATCCCAAATGACCCTTTCGTCTTTAGGAAGGATCTGCCAGAGGAAATAAAAGAAAAAGTTGTTAGGGCATTATTGAAGTTCGTTTCTACAGAAAAGGGAAGAAAATCTCTTTTTGAAATATATGATGCTGTAGGACTTATCAGGACCAAAGACAATGACTATGACGTTTTAAGAAAAATGCTTAAAGAACAACACATTTCTTTGTCGGGAAAGAATTAGTAGCCCCTTGGATTTTCAATACGTTTTCATTGTCTAAAATACAAAATATTCAGAGGAACACTTAAAAATGCTCTTGCAGCTCAAAGATCTAAATAAACAATATTCTTCAGGCGTACACGCTCTGAAAAATGTGAGCTTTAACGTTGAAGAAGGAGAGTTCCTGGTCATAATTGGTCTTAGTGGCTCAGGAAAATCTACACTCCTTCGATGCCTTAACAGGCTTTTGGAGCCTTCCTCTGGAAGCATAATCTTTATGGGAAAAGAAATAGCTCATATAAAAGGGGAAGAACTTCGTTTGCTCCATAAGCAGATTGCTATGGTATTTCAGCAGTTTAATCTCATAGATCGTAGATCAGTTTTGACAAATGTTCTTACGGGGGGATTAGCCTCAATGTCTACTCTAGATTCAGTCCTTGAAAGATTTACTCCTTTGATGATTCAGCAAGCAAGAAAATGCCTTCAAATTGTTGGAATTGAAGAAAAAGCAGAACTTAGAGCAGATACATTAAGTGGTGGTCAAAAGCAGCGTGTCGCTATTGCCCGCAGCCTTATGCAAAAACCTATACTTCTTTTAGCTGACGAGCCTGTGGCTTCTTTAGACCCGGCTACTGCAAACTCGGTTATGCAGTATTTTGAAAAAATCAATAAACAGTTCGGCACAACCATAATTTGTAGTTTACATTTCTTAAGTCTTGTAAGGAAATATGCTTCAAGAGTCATAGCTTTGAAAGATGGTGAAATAGTCTTCAAAGGAGATGCAAAAGATATTAATGACGTGCTGTTTAGGGAAATCTATGGCGATGAATCCTCTGATTTTGAAATAAAATGAATACAGATTAAATGAAAAAAGATGAAATAAAACCGAATAAAGAAGAACTCTTTGTCAATAAGCATATACAGCCTGGAGATGAAAGAAAATCTGGCTTTGAGATGAAATTGAATTTCCTGAAAGCCGCTTTTCTGGATCTGTTCCTTGTTTTTTATACTCTTCTAATTTTGCATCGCGTGATCTATTATAAGCTTTTTCTGAACTTAAGAGAAATTCCTTTTTCTTGGGGACAAATACTTGTTGTACTTCTTGTTAGCATAATTCTTGGAGGTCTTTGGACCGCAAGCAGGACTTCAATTTCAGCAAAATTGTTCGGCTTTGCTAAAAATACACCTTTTTCGAAGTGGAGTGTAGAGATTTCTAGCTGGATAATTTTTGACCTGACATTTATTGCAGGCTGGGTAATAACTAAAATATCTATTGTTGACTTGTTTAGTTCAGAGGGAATCTCTGGCGCAAATAGAATTTTTAGCGCAATATTCTCACCAAGCTTTAGCATTTTTGACGATGCTCTTTTTGCCATCATTGAAACGGTTTATTTGGCTCTTATTGCAACTGTTTTATCTATACCGCCAACTTTTGTGCTTAGCTTTCTTTCTGCCCGTAATCTAATGAAAGATAATAAGATTTCTTTCGCTCTTTATTATTTACTCCGAATTGTCTTTAACTTTATTCGGTCAGTTGAACCTTTGATCTGGGCTATAATATTTTCTGTCTGGGTGGGAATAGGACCCTACGCTGGTATGATAGCATTACTTGTCCATTCTATTGCCTCTAACGCTAAACTTTATTCTGAGGCCATTGAAACTATAGATCAGGGACCAATCGAGGCAATTCAGGCTACAGGAGCAAACAAAATCCAGATTATTTGGTATGCCATTGTCCCACAAATCATTTTGCCCTTCCTTTCTTTTACTATCTACCGTTGGGATATTAATGTTAGAATGGCTACTGTAATTGGATTAGTAGGTGGAGGGGGAATTGGTACAATGCTGATGCAGTATCAAGGACTGGCTCGTTGGCATGAGGTGGGATTGATAGTTTTAATGATTGCAGTTGTTGTCTGGATAATGGACTATTTAAGTGCAAAATTGAGGGAAGCTATTTTCTAAAAAATAAACTTACAATAAGAAATCTTTTAGGAAAATTTCCAAAATTTCGCTGTTTTTTGAAGGAGAATACCGTTCCCTGATTATATCAAATTGGTTTGTTAGTACTAAACCCCATGTAAAATTGATTAAAAAAGAGGGCAGATCGGGTAAAAGGTCCCTTTTTGCATAGGATTTAAGAAATTTGTTTAGGACATCTTCTTCATTTTTTAACAGGCTTTTTAACATTTCAACTTCGGGATCGGTTTGAAACTCACGAAATACACCAACTGCCAGATTATATATTAATATATATTTCTCCTTAATTGCTTCCTTTAGACTTATGTAATTTAGAAGTTTTTCCTTCAGATTAGCCGCAGAATTATTAAATATTTCACTAACCTCTGCAATATATCTGTCTATCTCAAGACCTAGAACTTCCTGGAAGATTTCTTCTTTTGAAATAAAATAATTATATATGCTCGCTTTCCCAATCCTAAGGTCACGCGCAATTTCTTCAATTGTCGTCTTCTGCAGCCCATGTCTGGCAAACCTCTTCTGCGCAGCTTTAATAATTAGTGATTTTTTTGGATTATTCTTCATTTTTTTGGATTTTCCATTGAATGGAAATAAAAATACACAAAATCTAATAGAAAAGTAATTGCTTTTAAGTGGAAGTGTACATAAATTTGCAATTCTAAAGTAATAATTCCTAATAGGAGGCAGTGTAAGTTATGGCTATGATGGCCAAGATGAGGAGTCTTGCTCCAGCGTTTATAATCACAATCGGCGGAATTTTTGTTCTTTTTATGGTCTTGTCAGATTCAAGAGTGATTGAGATTTTCGGCCAAAAGAGAAATGTTGTAGGTTCTGTTAATGGTGAAGAAATTACATACCAGCAGTTTAATTCTGCTCTTGAAAGATTCAAACAACAACAAAAAGAGCAGACTGGCAAAGATATTGATGAAGAAAATATGGATGCCTTTAATGATCAGGTCTGGGATGCACTTGTAACCGAACAGCTGATTAAAGAACAATATAAGAAGCTGGGTATTACAGTTACTGACCAGGAAGTCAGGGATATTCTCTTTGGGCCTAACCCTCCGGAAGTCCTAAAAAGACAATTTATTGACTCAACTGGCAGGTTTAACAGACAATTATATGAATCAACCCTGCTCGCTCAAAAGAAGGACGTCTTGGTTAATATTGAGGACTTTGTTAAACAGAACAGAATGCAGGAAAAGTTGTCAAATTATCTCTTAGCCTCCGTTATTGTTAATGAAGGTGAAATCAACCGTAAATTTGTCGATCAGTCAATTAGAATGAAAGATGAATATGCCCTTGTTGATATTAATACTATTGGGGATAATGAAGTAAGAGTAACAGATTCTGACATAAAAAAATATTATGACGAGAATCTTGATAAGTTTAAGGTTGAAGCACAAAGAAAGTTGAAATATGTACTTTTCTCTAAAACTGCTACTAAAGAGGATTCCGCTTCTATCAGAAATAATCTTGCTGCTATCGTTGCAAAAGCTAAAGATGATACAGCTAGTTTCAGATCGTATATAAAGATCTATTCTGAATTGCCTTATTCTAAAGACACAGTTAAACAAAACCAGTTAAGTGATGAAGCTGCAAACATGCTTGCTAACGCTGCAGCCGGTCAAATTGTTGGCCCTGTTGCTACTTATGAGGGATTTGTAGTCTATAAACTTATTGCAAAGGTTCCTTCTAGCGAGACTTTTGTAAGAGCTTCACATATTTTAATTCCTTTCGGAAATGATGAAAATAAAGCAAAAGCAGAAGCTGAAGACTTATATAATAAATTGAACTCTGGAGCCAACTTTGCTCAGATGGCAAAAGAAAAATCAACTGACTATAATAGCGCAAAAAAAGGCGGAGATTTAGGTTGGTTTGGCAAAGGACAGATGGTAAAGGAATTCGAGGATGTTTGCTTTAAGGCCCCTATTGGTGCTGTTCAAAAACCAATTAGAACAAACTTTGGCTATCATATCATTAAAGTTACTGGCAGATCCTCAAATAGCTATGTAGCTGAAAAATTAGTTAATCGTATAAAGGCTTCAGCTGCAACCTCTGAAAATGCATATAATTCAGCTAACGATTTTATCTATGTCGCAAAGAAAGGAAACTTCGACCAGGAAGCTAAGTTAATGAAGCATAAAGTTGTTGAAACACCTGCTTTTGCGAAAGATGCTTTCGGAATTCCTGGAATTGGCCCTAACAAAGCTCTTGTCGATTTTGCTTTCGATAACGATCAGAATGATATTAGTGACGTTTATAAAACTCCTGCTGGTTATATCGTTGCTCAAATTTCTCAGGTTATTAAACCTGGAGTTAAAAGTTACGATAAGGTAAAAGATCAAATTAAACCTATGGCTCTTCGCGAAAAGAAATACGAGAAAGCTAAACAGATTGCTCAGCAGATACAAAGCCGTGTTTCTTCTGGCCAGGCTTTAAGTAGTGTCGTTCCTTCTTTTAAGAATGCTAAATATGATACTACTAATACCTTTACTGCTACACAATCGATTGCTGGTGTAGGTAGAGACTGGGCATTTATTGATGCATCTTTGAATACCGATCAGGGCAAAATTACTTCACCTGTAAAAGGTCAACGTGGCTACTATGTAATCAAGGTTATGATGAAAACTCCATTTGACCGTTCTGCTTATTCTATGCAGAGAAATTCAATTCGTGATAATATGCTTCAGGAAAAGAAATCTTACTTCTTTAATCAGTGGCTCTCACAGTTGAAGAAAGATGCAAAGATTGTTGATAACCGTAGATTATTTTATAGATGATTTTTTGTGTAAGATAATTCGTCTTACTCTTGTTGAAAGCCGTGAAGTAAAAATCACGGCTTTTTTATTTTTAAAGTTTTGAACTTTCCGAAATAAAACTCTATCTTTTATATGGGGACTTTTACCTTAATAAATATGGTTGAGTATGCAAAAGCAAGCTAAATTGACTGTAATCGTTATCCTGCTGATTCTTGGTCCTTTCTTTGACGAAAGTTCAGCACAAAATAACGATCGGAAATTCAATTTGAGTTTCAACATTAATTATACTACTACAGCAAAATTATACCTTAACCCCAAATCTTCAGACGAAATTACTCGAAATAATTATATGCCGCTGGAAAAAATCGTGAGCCCGTCGCTTGATATAAGATATAGCATTACCGATGAGTTTATTTTGGGACTAAGTACTGAATACTTAAAAAAAACTGCAATTATGCCGGATCTATTGGTGGCTTCTCCAAGGGGAACTATGGCCTTAGAGGTCGAAGATGGATTTAAGCTTATTCCTGTTGAGATTTCTGCTTATTATTTACTGCCTTTTTCTTCCGAAACTTTTAAGTTGTATATGGGAGGTGGCCTTGCTTATTATTATGGAGAGCAGATCCGTAAATTTAGTGATGTTGA
Organism: Bacteroidota bacterium; assembly: GCA_030706145.1. Classification (GTDB taxonomy): domain Bacteria; phylum Bacteroidota; class Ignavibacteria; order Ignavibacteriales; family SURF-24; genus JAUZPB01. The sequence goes on along the minus strand of JAUZPB010000071.1, from coordinate 14,533 downwards.
AGTTTCAAACTTGCATAGGGATTTTGCTTATGGAATCCAGTTCAGCATTGCTACTGATTATATGCTGACTAAATTTTTATCTATGCGCGGAGAGATGAAATTCAGAGATCCTGAGTTTGAGGTCACTAGCCAGTATAATAGAAAGAGCATTGTTTATCAGGATCAGACTATCTTTATTACGCAGAATAGTTTTATTTCGAAAATTAATGTTGATGGCATTACATTTACTTTCGGACTTGCCTTTCATTTTTAATGTACCTAAAAATGGATAAATTCCTAATTAGACTTAGTTTCTTTTGTTCTGGAGAAGTAAGTTTATCTGATTTTTGGTAAGTTTGCATAATTATGAATCAACGTATTATTTATCTAAATGGCTTTATGGCTGCCGGGAAAAGTACAATAGGTCCAATTCTTGCCAACACATTGGGGTGGGATTTCTATGACCTTGATAAAGTAATTGAGATGGAGCTAGGGGAAAAGATTGTTGATATTTTTAAGACCCGCGGCGAACAATATTTTAGAGACAAGGAAACAGAAACTCTGATCAGATTATCAAAAATGTGTAATGTTGTAATTTCTCTTGGCGGTGGGACTTCTAGCAACAATAATAACCTTGAGATAATTTCCAGGACGGGAAAAGTAGTTTATCTAAAGGCATCGCCTGAGGCCTTATTTAACAGACTAAAAAATAAAAAAGATAGACCATTATTTAATACTGGAGATGTCGAAAAATCTAAAGAAGAATTGAAAAATCGGATTGTTCAGCTCCTCAGGCAAAGGACCCCATACTATGAACAAGCTGATCTGATAATTGATACGGATAATTATCCCCTTGGTCTTACTGTAGATAAAATTGCCCGACTTATTTTAAAGAAAATTGATGAAGAAAATTAAAATACCACTCGATATTAATCCATATGAGGTTACCGTAGGAAGTGATATCCTGCAGCTTATTAGTTCTGAGATTAAAAAGAAGAAATTGTTCAACAATCTCTTCATTTTAATTGATTCAAATGTTGATTTAATTCATGGAGGAAAAATCAGACTTAACCTCTCTGATTATCCTGCAAAAATTGCCCTTGTTAAAATACCTTCAGGTGAAGAATATAAATCTTTTGAAACATTAAATATGATTTATTCTTCACTTTTGTCTGAAAATTTTGGGCGTGATACTTTAATAGTAGCTATTGGTGGTGGTGTGACAGGTGATATTTCTGGCTTCGCTGCAGCTACCTTTATGCGCGGTGTACAATATGCCCAGATACCGACTACCTTGCTTGCTGCTGTTGATAGTTCTGTCGGCGGAAAGACGGCTATTAACTTTGGTGGTACAAAAAATATAATCGGGGCATTCTATCAGCCTAAATTTGTTCTTACAGATCTCTCCTTTCTAAAAACTCTCCCAAAAGAAGAAATAATCTCGGGACTAGGTGAGATACTAAAATATTCTTTCTTATATGATAAAACGTTTTATTCCTTGCTTGAAAAAAATTCGGAAAACCTTTTGTCATTGGAAGAAAGATCACTTGAGAAAATTATCTCTGAATGCATTAAGATTAAATCTGCTGTGGTTGTTAATGATGAAACTGAAAAGGGATTAAGGAAAATTCTGAATTTGGGCCATACATTTGCTCATGGGTATGAAAGTTTTCTCCACTACTCAATCAAGCATGGTTCGGCTGTAATAGTTGGATTATTATGTGCTTTTATTCTTTCACGAAGAATGGGACTAATGTCGAAACCAAATTTTGATAAGTTTAGCCTCTTTATTAAAAAATTTAATCCGGGCTTTGATTATTCAGGGTTAGACAAAGAAGAACTCTATAGAATAATGCTCCACGATAAAAAGAACCGCCAGGGAAAAATCAAATTCGTCCTTCCAATCGATATTGGTCAGATTGCAATCGACTGCGAAGCCGATAAAAAAGATGTCCTTTATACTCTAGCTGAAGCTGAGGGCTTTTTCATCTAGATGCTACTATCTCTATTTTAATTCATAGTGCAATCGTCAGTTTAAGTATTTTTTATTGATATTCTATGGAAATAATAAACTGCGATTTCACTATGATTTCTACTCCTATGATTTTTTACTCCTTTTTTTTCTGCCTCTAATTTACACCTCAGAATTACTCCTTAGATGGAGAAAGTAATTCACTTGACATTAAAATAGATTAAAATATATTGAAATAGACATAAAATAATAAAGGAGGTATTATGCAAATCGACTCATTGAAGAAACTATACATTAGCGAATTACAGGATATTTTTAGTGCAGAAAATCAAATCCTTGAAGCATTACCTAAAATGGTTAACCAGGCTTCTTCTAGAGAACTTAAGAATGCATTGAATGAACATTTGGATATGACAAAAAAACAGATTGGACGTTTGAAAGAAATTTTCAAGAATATGAATGAAAATCCTTCTGGACAAAAATGTAAAGGTATGGAAGGCATAATTCAGGAAGGAGAACAAACGCTCCAGATGGCAAAAGATCCTGAAGTAAAAAACGCTTTGATTATAGCATCAGCCCAAAGAGTCGAACACTATGAGATTTCTGCCTATGGTACGGTTAGAACATATGCTGAAATAATTGGCGATGAGGACGCACGAGATCTGCTTCAGAACACATTAGAAGAAGAAAAAGAAACAGATAAAAAACTTACGGAATTGGCCGTTAATAGTATTAATGTAGAAACTAATAAGTAAGCATATTCCATGGCTGAAAACTTAATTTCGCTTTGTTACCAAAACAAGCTGTCAAGCTAAACGTTTTGCTATTAAACCTCTCCGATAAAAGGCTCTCAGTTAAGCTCCTTTGCTATACTTTGAGCCTTTGTAGTTAATGTGTATTGTAGGAGAAAATTATACAACCTTTGTAAAAAATGATCTACAGAAAATTCAGACAACAACTTATATAATTACGTTTTCTAAAAAACTAAGTTATAAATGTTTCTCTATCTTTTGGAAACCAGAAACTGTTAATGTCAGGAGGGATAAATGGCCTTGAAATTTTTTAATTCGGAAACCCAAAAATTTACTAGAGGTCTATTATTAATTATGATTGATCTAAAGTACCTGTATTTCCTGATCCAAAATGAAAATTCTGACGATGATTTTGAAGATGATGAAGAAGATATGATGAATCCTGATCAGGACGAATTCGAAGAGGATGAGGATTTTGAGGATGACGAGGATGAACCAGATGATGAGGACCTTACTGATGAAGATCTCGAAGAAATGGACGTAGATGAGTTTGATGATGATCTGGATGATGAAGACTTAGATGATGAAGATCTGGAAGAAGATGAAGAGGATTTTAAATAGGGATTTTCTTAAAAGGAAGTTTTTGTTTCCATTAACTTCATGATTCAGTGACTCCTATGATATAAATATCTGCCTCTAATTTGATCACATAACTGCGATTTAATTAGAGGCAGTTCTATTTTTTATAATTCTTTCCTTCCAGGTTTTAGACATATTTTCTCTCCAGATCTGGAAGGATTAAGAGCTTCCCTAATGATGCAATTATTTATCCAACTTAGAAATTCCATGTCTTTTGGTCCTAGATTTATATAAATAAAATATTTATAATGAAACAGGGTGTAACTATTCGGGCAGTTTTCGAAGTACTTTATCTTAATGGAAAGAACTTCTGTGATTTATCTACCGTGGTTTCTTCAAAATTCATGATCTAAACTGAAAATTCAGATACGAGGATTAATTATGTCTTCAGATTTCGTACTTCCAAATGATGATCCGTTATGGTATAAAGATGGTATTATCTATCAGGTGCATGTCAAAGCTTTCAAGGATTGTAATGATGATGGTATTGGTGACTTTAGAGGATTAATAGAAAAACTCGATTATATTGAAAACTTGGGTGTGACAATAATTTGGCTACTTCCATTTTATCCCTCTCCTCTTAAAGATGATGGATATGATATTGCTGACTATTATAATATTCATCAGCAATATGGATCAATCGAAGACTTCAAAGAATTTCTTAGGGAAGCTCACAAAAGAGGTATAAAGGTCATAACCGAGTTAGTGCTTAACCATACCTCTGATCAACATAAATGGTTCCAACTTGCAAGGATTAGCAAACCTAATTCAATTCAGAGAGACTATTATGTCTGGAGCAATTCTCCTGAAAAATACAAGGAAGCTCGAATAATATTTGGAGATTTTGAAACATCGAATTGGGCATGGGATCCTATTGCCAAGGCTTACTATTGGCACCGCTTTTATTCTCATCAGCCTGACCTGAATTTTGATAATCCAAGTGTACACAAGGCATTATTCAGAACCGTGGACTTCTGGTTGGATATGGGTGTAGATGGACTGCGACTTGACGCGGTTCCCTATCTTTATGAAAGAGAGGGAACTAATTGCGAGAATCTTCCTGAAACACATCAGTTTCTGAAAAAATTAAATACTTATGTTATGACAAAACATAGAAATAAAATGCTCCTTGCAGAGGCAAATCAGTGGCCTGAAGATGCAGTTGCATATTTCGGCAATGACGATGAATGTCAGATGGCTTTTCATTTCCCTCTGATGCCTAGGATCTTTATGGCAATTCAAATGGAGGATAGATTCCCAATTGTTGATATTCTCGAACAAACACCTCCAATCCCTGAAAAATGTCAATGGGCTATGTTCTTGCGTAACCATGATGAACTTACTTTGGAGATGGTTACTGATGAAGAGCGCGACTATATGTATAGGTTTTATGCTAAGGACAACAGGGCACGCATTAATCTTGGGATCCGTAGGCGCCTGGCTCCACTGGTGGAAAATAATAGAAGAAAAATTGAACTGCTGAATATTCTTCTTTTCTCCTTCCCAGGCACTCCAATTATTTACTATGGCGACGAGATTGGCATGGGTGACAATTATTACCTTGGTGACAGAAATGGCGTGAGAACTCCAATGCAATGGAGCCCTGACAGAAATGCTGGATTTTCTGATACAAATCCTCAAAGACTTTACCTTCCTGTAATAATTGATCCGGAATACCATTATGAAGCCATTAACGTTGAAGTCCAACAAAGAAATAATACTTCTCTGTTATGGTGGATGAGAAGAGCTATTACAGTACGAAAATCTTATAAGGCATTTGGACGAGGCATTCTAGAGTTTATTATGCCGAAAAATCCAAAAGTATTAGCCTTTTTAAGAAAATATGAAGAGGAGATCATTCTTGTGGTTGTAAACCTTTCCAGATTTTCGCAAGTGGCCGAATTAGATATGTCTAAATATTCTGGGTATACTCCAGTTGAAGCCTTTAGCATGAATTTATTCCCAGTTTTTAAGGATTCTTCTTATATGCTTACAATGAATCCTTATGATTATTATTGGTTCGTCTTAAAGAAAAAGAAAGAAGACTTTACTGTCTCCGGACAAAGAGTTATTACGGAGATCAGCGTGAAAAAAAACTGGAAAACTATTTTGGAAGGAGAAAGACGAAGCCTTTTTGAAACTACTGTGCTAACAGATTATGTAAGATCTGCTCCATGGTTCTTAAACAAAAAGGCAAATATCCGGGAAATTAAAATCACCGAAACCCTGCCTGTACCTGATAGTTCATCTAACAGTTTAATACTTTTCTTAAAAGTTGAATATATAGAGCAACCAACTGAAATGTATTCACTTGCAGTGACTTTATCTTCAGGTGAAAAAGCAAAACTAATAGCTTATGAACAACCCCACGCAGTAATTGCAAACATCAGGGTGGGTAAGGATGAATATGTCTTGATTGATGCAGTATTTGATGAATCTTTTCGGCAAGATTTTCTGAAAATGCTTATTAGGAAAAGGAATATTAAAGGTGAGATCGGGGAACTTAGAGCTGATGTTGAGAAAAGACTTAAAAGGATCTTTAGCGGGGGAAAACTTTATACGGATTCTAAGCTCCTTAGTTTTAAAAATAGGAATATCCACCTTCTCTATGGCGAAAAACTTGTCATAAAATTATATAGAAAACTGGAAGAAGGAATAAATCCAGGAGTTGAGTTATTGAAAGTACTATCGGAAAAAACTGACTTCACTAATTTGCCCCCTTATGCCGGAAGTATTAATTATTTCCTTAAACCACCTACTAACTCTCCTTTTACACTAGGCTTGATGAAGGAATTTATTTCTTATCAGACTAATGGCTGGAATTATTTTATTGATGCGGTCAAGCATCATTTCGATAATGTGATAACTCAAAAAAAATATAACCCGGGTGAGATCTCTACAGTACCTTCGCTATTCTATAATTGGGAACAATCTTCAAATGACAACTCTTTAATGAATGAAGTAGTTGAAGTCATATTTTCTGATATGGTGCAATTGCTTGGACGAAGGACGGCTGAACTACATCTGGCTTTGAATACCATTACTGACGATTCAGCATTTTCACCAGAACCATTTTCTATGCTTTATCAACGATCACTTTACCAGGCTTTCCGCTCTACAGTAAGAAGTACATTTCAACTTCTGCAAAATAGCCTGAATTCAATTCCAAATGATTTGGTCTCAGAAGCTACAGAACTCCTTTCATTAGAACAGCCATTAATGAATTTTCTGAAGAAGCTTTTACGAGAGAAGATAGTTACAAAAAAAATACGTATACATGGCAACTATCATTTAGAACAAGTACAGTTTACTGGAAAGGATTTTGTAATTACTAATTTTGAAGGAATAGCTTCTTCTTCAATAACCGAAAGAAAATTAAAGAGATCACCTTTAAGAGATATTGCTTCAATGATATGGTCATTTCATTATGCTTCTTATACGGCATTGTATCAATATAAAGCTTCCAGTCCTGAACAGATGCCTATATTGGAAAGTTTTGCTGAACAGTGGTGGCTTTTTATTGGTAGCATTTTTATTCAATCATATTATAATATGGTAAAAGATGCAGGCTTCCTTCCGGAGGATCTGCAGGACTTGGAATATTTACTAAGGATATATTTGCTGGACAAAAAAATGACCGAATTGCAATATGCATTAAGTAATGATTTAGATTCGATTGCTATTCCACTAAAAGGACTGAATCATCTTTCTAGCTATTTTTCTAGAAAATTATCTTTTGTCAATCAATAGTGATCCAATTTGCAAACTTATGAAAATTTGTAGTCTGTGAATTTGTAGTCTTTGAAAGGGATATTATATATGAAGGTTGGTCCGATTAATCATGGAAATGGAAAGTTTGAATTCGTCGTTTGGGCACCACACGCTAATCAGATGACACTGAGAATTTTTTCTACAAATGAACAGACTTATAAAATGAACATTCTACCAAATGGATATTGGTCCGTGGTAGTTAATAATGTTGCTCCAGATACGACTTATTATTATCTTATTAATAATGAGCGTGAAAGACCAGATCCGGCCTCTAATTTTCAACCCCAGGATGTCCACGGCCCATCTCAAGTTGTTGATCATGAGAAATATAAGTGGACTGACCAAAATTGGAATGGGATACCTCTTACTAACTATATCCTTTACGAATTACATGTTGGAACTTTTACAGAAGAAGGGACTTTTACCTCAGCAATAAATAAACTGGATTATTTGTGCCAGTTAGGTATAACAGCTATTGAAATAATGCCAGTTGCACAATTCCCAGGTAATAGGAACTGGGGATATGATGGAGTATATCCTTTTGCCCCACAATCAAGTTATGGTGGAGTTGAGGCTCTCAAAAATTTTGTGGATGTATGCCACAGTAAAGGCCTGGCTGTTGTTCTTGATGTTGTTTACAACCATCTGGGTCCTTCTGGAAATTATCTTCGCGATTTTGGCCCTTATTTTATTGATAAATATAAGACTCCATGGGGAATGGCAGTGAATTTTGATGACGAATATTCGGATGAAGTTAGAAATTATTTTATTGAAAATGCACTTTTCTGGCTTGAGAACTACCACTTTGATGCACTGCGCATAGATGCCGTTCATAGTATCTTTGATTTTGGAGCTAAGCATTTCCTTGCTGAGTTAAACGAAAATATTGAATCTCTGTACCATAAAAATGGAAAAAAATATTTTATAATTGTTGAAAGTGACCTTAACGATGTAAGACTTATAACACCTATTGAACAGGGAGGCTATGGCTGTGATGCTCAGTGGTCTGATGATTTTCATCATGCCCTACATTCTGCTTTAACTGGTGAAAAAAGTGGATATTATATGGATTTTGGGAAAATTGAACATGTAGCCTCAGCATTGAAGAACTCGTTTGTTTATTCGGGTATTCATTCTGCTTACCGAAAAAAACGTCATGGTAATGATGCTTCAGGTAGACCAACCTATCAGTTCGTGGTTTCCATTCAGAATCATGACCAGATAGGTAACAGGGCCTTTGGTGAAAGACTCTCTCAACTGGTTCCCTTTGAGGCTCTGAAACTAGCTGCAGCAGCAATGATACTTTCTCCTTATATCCCCATGCTCTTTATGGGAGAGGAGTATGCTGAGGAATCTCCTTTCCTATATTTCATTAGCCATAGCGAACCCGAACTTATTGAAGCCGTGCAGAAAGGTCGCAAAGCAGAATTTAAGGCTTTCAAATGGACAGGAAGTATTCCCGATCCCCAAAGTGAAGAGACCTTTGATCATTCAAAATTGAATTGGCACTGTATTGAAGAAGATAAACATAGGACAATGCTTGAATTCTATAGGGAGCTTATTAACCTTAGAAAAAGCATTTCTGCTTTTCAAGATTTTTCAAGGGATCACCTGGATGTTAAAATAAATGAAGAGGAAAAGATAGTTTTTATTCACAGGAATAATAAAGAAAGTAGTATTTATTCTATTTTGAATCTTAATAATATAGAAGTTACTACTTTCATCAATCTCCCTGAAGGTAGATGGAAAAAAATCTTGGATTCTGCAGACAAAAAATGGATGGGAAAGAACTCATCTACTCCTTCTATGATTTCAAATCGGCAAGATATAACAATCAATGAATTTAGTTTATCAGTATATGAAAAGGTTTAACAATGGATAACAGATTTATTTGTATTCACGGTCATTTTTATCAACCTCCACGAGAGAACCCATGGCTTGAGGAAGTAGAGGTTCAGGATTCAGCCTATCCATACAGGGACTGGAATGATAGGATTAACGCCGAGTGTTATAGTCCCAACACTGCGGCCCGAATACAAAGTGGTGAGGGAAAGGTACTTGATATTCTTAATAATTATACAAAAATGAGTTTTAATTTTGGGCCCACATTACTTTCATGGATGAAAGATCATGCCCCCGATACCTATCAGAGCATATTACAGGCAGATATTGAAAGCCGTGAATTATATTCAGGTCATGGCAGCGCTATTGCTCAGGTTTATAACCATATGATAATGCCTCTTTCAAATACACGCGATAAACGTACACAGGTAGTCTGGGGAATTGAAGATTTTAAGTCTCGCTTTGGACGTGACCCCGAAGGTATGTGGCTGGCAGAAACAGCTGTTGATAATGAAACTCTGGAAGTCTTGGCTGAAAACGGTATTAAGTTTACAATCCTTGCCCCTAGGCAAGCTGCCCGCGTTAAGGCAATTGAATCAGATAATGAGTGGACTGATGTAAGTGATGCATCTATTGATCCAAAGATGGCGTACCTTTGCAAACTTCCATCAGGTAGGTCAATAAACCTATTCTTCTATGACGGACCTATTTCTCAGGAACTGGCTTTCGGTGATCTCTTAAAAGATGGAGCAAACCTTGCAAATAGGCTGGCCGGTACATTTCGCGATGACGAATCTCCACAGCTCGTTAATATTGCCACCGATGGGGAGACATACGGCCATCATTCAAAACATGGCGATATGGCGCTGGCTTATTGCCTGAATTATATCGAAACTAACAACTTAGGTAAAATTACTATCTACGGCGAATTTCTGGAAAAATTTCCACCAAAAATGGAAGTACAGATAATTGAAAATACTTCATGGAGCTGCATTCATGGAATTGAAAGGTGGAGAAGTAATTGTGGCTGTAATTCAGGTAGACCTGGATGGAATCAGAATTGGAGAGCTCCGCTAAGAGAAGCACTAGATTGGTTAAGGGATACTATGGCGCCAATTTACGAAAAAGGAATAGCCCAGTTTACTGAGGCTCCTTGGGACCTAAGAGATGACTATATAAAGATTATTTTAGATAGAAGTCCTGAGAACCTTGAGAAATTCTTTTCTAAATATTCTCACAATGGAAATGGCCTTAATGAGGATGAGAAAACAAAGATCCTGAAATATCTTGAAATGCAGCGCCATGCAATGCTCATGTATACGAGCTGCGGCTGGTTTTTCGACGAGATCTCAGGTATTGAAACTGTTCAGGTTATTATGTATGCCGGAAGAGCCATTCAGCTCTTAAATGAATTGGGTGGACCTGATCTTGAACAGGAATTTATTAGACGCCTTGAATCAACTGTAAGTAATATTCCTGAAGTCGTCAATGGGGCTCATGCATATCTTTCATATGTAAAACCTGCAATGATAGACCTCTTAAGGGTTACTGCACACTATGCTATTTCTACTCTTTTTGAAAATTATATTGAAGATACATCGATTTTCTGTTATGAAGTATTCAATGAAAAATTTGATACTATTGAGGCCGGAAAACAGAAGATGGTTACAGGCCGCGCACGTATGAGATCAAAAATTACTTATGAGATCGTTCAGGTAACATATGCTGTAATAACTCTTGGCGATCAAAATATCTATGGCGGCGTTAGAGAAAGTATTAGTGATGAAGCATATGAAAAAATGAAGAGTGAGATGACTGAAGCTTTCAATAAGTTTAATATAATCGAGATCATCTTTACAATGGATAAAAACTTTGGTAATCATAACTATTCATTATGGCACCTGTTCAAGGACGAGAGTAGAAAAGTATTTGATATTATATTGAAAAAAACACTCGAGGAAGTTGAATTTTCTTTTAGACAGATCTATGAGAATCATTATTCATTAATGCAGGCTATTATTAATACCAGATTGCCACTACCTAAGGCAATAAGCACTGCTGTTGAATATGTGCTAAATACTGATATTAGTAAGATCTTAAAAAATCCTGATCCTATCGATAGAGAAAAACTCTACCGACTGGCTGATGAAGCAAAGAAGTGGTCGGTTAATCTTGACAGAGATATGCTGGGATATATTGCAAGTAGGAGAATAACGGCTCTAATTGAAAGAATCTCTGAGGACCCCACAAATTCTGATCTAATTGAAGAAGCCTCGGCCACTGTAAGAACATTAAATGGTCTGGGTATTAGCCTTAATTTATGGAAGGGGCAAAATATTCTTTACTATATTGCAAAAGAGCATCTTGATACTATGAGAACAAAAGCAAAACGCGGAACCCAGTATGCGAAAAAATGGGTCGAATCCTTACACAGCCTTGAAGATTCAATGCAGTTAAAGCTAAGCTAGAAGAAGTTATATTTTTTTAAGGAGATGCAATGTATATTCCCAAAGTAACCTATAGACTTCAGTTTAATTTTGAATTTGGTTTTAATGCAGCAAGAAAAATTGTTCCTTATCTAAAAGACCTGGGTATCTCGGATATTTATGCATCTCCAATTCTTAAAGCCGCCAAGGGGAGTATGCATGGATATGACCAGGTCGATCCATCTCAGCTGAACCCTGAATTAGGCAATGCTGAGGAATATGAAGACTTATTGGCTGAATCCAAAAACTTAGAACTTAAATGGCTACAGGATATTGTCCCAAATCATATGGCTTATAGTGCAGAGAACCAAATGATTGTCGACCTGTTTGAAAATGGGGCAAATTCTAGATTCTATAATTTCTTCGACATTGAATGGAACCATCCTCATGCAAGTGCAAGCTTACGTGTTCTTGCCCCTTTCTTAGGCAATTTCTATCATGAGGCTCTTGAAAATGAGGAATTAAAGCTAAAATATGACCCAGAAGGCTTTAGCGTTAATTACTTTGAAAATAGATTCCCCCTTTCTATGGAGTCCTATGTCGATATTCTCTCATTCAGGCAGTCTAACTTAAGAAATAAGCTTGGGAAGAATGATCCAAGCATGATTAAATATCTGGCGGTTCTATATATATTAAGATCTTTACCTTCATCTGATGAACTGGATGAAAGATATTCTCAGATTAAATTTGTAAAGTCCATGCTCTGGGAACTTTATAATGAAAATGAGGATATTAAAGTATTCATAAATGAAAATCTGAAAATTTATAATGGGAGAAAAGGTAATCCCGAAAGCTTTGATCTGCTTGATAAACTTTTAAATGAACAGTACTTTCGCTTAGCTTATTGGAAAGTCGCAAACGAAGAGATCAATTATAGGCGCTTTTTTAACATTAGCAGCCTGATTTCTCTTAAAATGGAAAATGATGATGTCTTCAACCGTGTCCATTCTTTTATATTTAAACTTATTAAGGATGGAAATATTGACGGGCTCAGAATTGATCATGTAGATGGACTCTATGACCCTACAAATTACTTAAAAAAGTTAAGAAGCAGAGCCGAGAACTGCTATATAATTGTCGAAAAAATTCTTGACCTGGAGGAAGAACTTCCCGAAATCTGGCCAATTGAAGGAACAACTGGTTATGAGTTTACTAACTATGTAAATGGAATATTTGTAAGATCAGACAATGAAAGAAAAATTACAAATATTTATCAGGACTTTACTCATTTCCTTACTCCAGCTGAAAGGGTATGCTGGGATAAGAAGAGGCTTATTATTCAGACTCGCATGGCAGGTGAAGTAGAAAGACTTGCTTTTATTATTGAAGCCCTTTCTAGTAAGGACCGAAGAGGAATAGATATTACTATGCACGGTCTGAAGAGAGCTTTAGAGGAAATCTTGACATTTTTCCCTGTTTACAGGACATATGTCAACAGTGAATTCTTTAGTGAAAACGATAGAAGGTATTTCGATATTGTACTAAAAAAAGTCAGAGAAGAAAATCCAAGATTAAGTAATGAGTACAATTATATTTGTGACCTTCTCACTATGAATTATGGCGATCGTTTTACAGAAGAACAAAAGAAAAAAGTATTGGACTTTATTATGAAATTCCAGCAGTTAACTGGCCCCTTAATGGCAAAAGGTTTTGAAGATACTGCTTTGTATATATATAATAGGTTTATTTCATTGAATGAAGTTGGCGGAAGTCCAGATAAATTTGGAATTCCTTTAGAGCAGTTTCATCAGTTTAATGAAACCAGGTTCGAGTCATGGCCAAATACACTTAATACAACTTCAACACATGATACAAAAAGGGGAGAAGATGTAAGAGCTAGAATGAATGTCATCTCCGAAATTCCCGATGAATGGGAAAAAAGGGTGAAATTCTGGTCTGAACTGAACATTTCTCATAAAACGGAAGTAAAAGGATTGAACTCACCTGATAGAAATGACGAATATTTCTTATATCAAACTCTGGTTGGCTCATATCCCGAAGTTGAAGAAGATATGCAAGCTTATCCCGAAAGAATTAAGGAATACATGCTAAAAGCCGTCCGGGAGGCAAAAATCCATTCAGCCTGGATAAGACCAGATGAGGCATATGAAGCTGCGCTAATGTCCTTTGTAGAAAAAATTCTGGAAAGAACAGATTCAAACGAATTTTTAAAGGAATTCTATAATTTCCAAAAAAAAATTAACTTTTATGGATATTTTAATTCGCTTTCCCAAAACATAATAAAACTATCCTCACCCGGTGTTCCTGATATTTATCAGGGGTGTGAACTATGGAACTATTCTTTAGTTGATCCTGACAACCGCCGCCCTGTTAACTATAACCTAAGAAAACAATATTTGCACGAAATAAAAGAGTTTGAAGATGTTAATATTCAAAAATACCTAAAAAAACTAGTTTCAGATATGTCTGATGGTAAAATAAAAATGTTCCTTACTTATAAAGTAATAAAAGCAAGGAATGAAAATCCTGAGCTTTTCCAATTAGGAGAGTATATTCCTTTAGAAACAGGAGGAAAATATAAAAATAATATTGTTGCCTTTGCTAGACATTATCAGAATCTGTGGGCAATAACAATTGCACCGCGTTTTTTAACTTCACTAGTCAAAGAAAACCATATGCCTTTTGGCCAAAAGGTTTGGGATGACACACATCTAATACTTCCAACTGTTATTAAGCAATTAAAAGATATTCTCTCAAATGATTTCGTTGGGACTAATTCTTCTTCTTCTCTGCTCTCAATTGGTGATATTCTTAAAAACTTTCCTGTTTCTTTAATAATTGGAAATGAATAAAAATAATAGCCTTCCCATTCCATTTATTTGAGTATTTTATCTGTGTAATTTCAGGACCCTATAAAACTATTTTCTCCAAGTAATACAAAAAAACACTCATTTTTCTCTTAACTAATCATTTTTTTTTGCGATTATAGAATGGGCATAAATGTCCGCGGTTTATAATTCGAAGAATATTTTGAGAGAGGTTTATGTACTGGGAATATTTTGGCCTGAAATCGAATCCTTTTGGAATTACACCAGATCCCAGATTTTTATTTTTGAGTACACCCCATGCTT
>JAUZPB010000070.1 GCA_030706145.1 Bacteroidota bacterium | reverse complement strand
TCCGTCATCCCTGGAAAATAGCGGAGGAGGTACCAGGCTTGTAGGATGTGGTTATCCAAGAAAAGATGGCATTATCACAATTGTTGATCCTGAGACTAAACATTCCTGCAGCTCTCAGCAGGTAGGTGAAATTTGGTTCTCAAGCAATGCAGTTGCTAAGGGATACTGGAATAAACCTCTGGAGACAAGCCTTACGTTTAACCAGCAGCTGGATGAAGAAACAGAAAAGAAGAATTATATGCGCACAGGTGACCTTGGCTTCATTAAAGATAACCAGCTCTTTATAACAGGAAGACTTAAGGATCTAATAATTATAAGAGGAAAGAACCATTATCCCCAAGACATCGAATTCACAGTTGAAAGAAGCCACGGCACTATAAGACAAAACTCGACTGCCGCATTTTCTGTTGAAAAAGAAGATGAGGAAGCGCTGATTGTGGTTGCAGAGCTTGCTACTACTGAGAATAACATAAACTTTAATGAAATCTTCAGCGCAATAAGCAATGCAATAAGTACTGAACACGACCTTCAGGTAAATACTATAGTTATAATAAAACAGAAGACTATCTTTAAGACTTCAAGCGGCAAAATTCAGAGAAATGCAGTTAAAAAAGCTTTTTTGGAAGGACATCTGGATGTAATAAACCTCTGGCAATCCAGCATAAGTAAAAAAGAAGAAGCCAAAGAAATTCAGATAATGCAGGAAGTTAGGAGCGATTCTGAAGCTTCTGTCGAAACAATTCAGAGAGAAGATAAAAAGCTTAAGGCTATTACAGATTGGTTAATTAGTAATATGGCTACAAGACTAAAGATAAGTACTTCACAAATAGATATTGAAAGACCTTTTGCCAGCTATGGTATTGACTCCGTTATGGCTGTTGAGCTTGCAAGTGACCTTGAGGAGTACCTGGGTAGAAAAATTTCTTCTACAATTCTTTGGGAATATTCAACAATAAGTAAACTTGTAATTGGACTTAGTGCAGAGCTTGAAGAACAGGATAATTCTACTACAATTAAAGATGAGACTCTTGATCCGAAAGAGAATATTGCCGTTATAGCAATGGGGTGCAGATTCCCGGGAGGGGCTAATTCACCAGAAGAATTCTGGAAACTCCTGGCAGAGGGATCTGACGGTATATCAGAGGTTCCTAAAGATAGATGGGATAGCGAGCAGTTTTTTAGTGAGGACCCAGATGAGCCAGGAAAACTCTCTACACGTTTTGGCGGATTCATAAATGATATTGATAAGTTTGATGCAAGGTTCTTTGGTATATCTCCCCGGGAAGCCGTTCAAATGGATCCGCAGCAAAGACTGCTCCTTGAAGTACTTTGGGAAGCTTTGGAGAATGGTTCAATTGTACCTGATAAACTAACAGGCTCAAAAACAGGAGTGTTTATTGCAATCAGCAATCATGACTACTCACAGTTCCAGTTCGGAAATTTTAATGCATTAGATGTTTACTCGGGAACTGGGAATAGTTTCTCGATTTCTGCAAACAGGATCTCTTATCTGTTTGACTTTCATGGACCAAGCATCGCAGTAGATACTGCATGCTCTTCTTCTCTTGTTGCTGCCCACCTTGCATGCCGCAGCCTGCTTAATAACGAATCCGAAATGGCTATTGTTGGTGGTGTTAATGCAATTATTTGTCCTGATGTTAGCATCGCTCTTTCAAAGGGCAGAATGCTATCTGTAGATGGACATTGTAAAACATTTGATGCTTCTGCAAATGGTTATGTAAGAAGTGAAGGCTGTGGAGTAATTGTATTAAAACGCCTTTCAAAGGCAATCGAAGATGGCAACAATATTCTTGCAGTCATTAGAGGTTCAGCTGTAAATCAGGATGGGAAAAGCAACGGACTTACTGCTCCTAACAAAGCGGCTCAGCAGGAAGTACTTAAAGAAGCTATGAAGTCTGCCAGGGTTAGTGTCGATCAGATTGGTTATATTGAGGCCCACGGAACCGGAACCATTCTTGGCGATCCTATTGAAGTTAGCGCTATAAGCGAAGTCTTCAAGAGCCGCCTTAACAAAAGACCTATTGTCTTAGGTTCTGTAAAATCTAATATTGGCCACCTTGAATCTGCAGCTGGTATTGCTGGAATAATAAAAGTAATTCTTATGCTGAAGCATAAGGCCATTCCGGGCAATATTAATTTTAATAAGCTAAACCCCCATATACAGCTGCCTGAAGGTCAGATACAGATAGCAGACAAGTTTGAAAGCTGGGAAGAAAGTGATAATATTAGAATTGCCGGAGTAAGCTCATTTGGCTTTGGTGGTGTAAATGCTCACGTAATACTCGAGGAGTATAATGAGAAATTAAAACCTGTTCATATTCCAGATAGGCCATATAATATACTTACTGTCTCTGCTAAGGATGAAGATGCATTAGCGCATCTCATTCAAAATTATAAAAATGAAATTCTGAATCGGGATGGTCTAAATATAGCCGACATTTGCTTTACAGCTAACAGCGGCCGCAGCCACTTTACTCATAAAGTTGCAGTTACAGGTCAAACAGACAAACAGATAAAAGAGGGACTTGAAAAATATCTAAAAGGACATTCTCAGGCAGAGGGACTCTTCTTTGGAAAGACAGACCGTAAAGAAAAGCCAAAAATATCTTTCCTATTTACAGGCCAGGGAGCGCAGTATGTAAATATGGCAAAACTTCTCTATGATACTCATCCTTTCTTTAAGCAGATTATTAATAACTGCAATGAAATATTAAATGAATACCTTGATAAACCTTTACTCGAAATAATATTTAGCCTTGATGAATCCTCAGATGAAATAAATAATACAATATACACACAACCTGCACTATTTGTTGTAGAATATGCCCTTGCAAAATTGTGGATGTCCTGGGGGATTAAACCCGACTATCTGATAGGCCATAGCATTGGGGAATATGCCGCTGCCTGCATAGCAGATGTGTTTAGTCTTGAAGACGCACTTAAACTTGTAGCACACCGCGGACGATTGATGCAGTCACTGCCGCGCATTGGACTGATGGCTGCAGTGTTTTCTGATCTGCACACAGTAACAGAAGCACTAAAGGGATTTGAAGATAAGATCTCTGTCTCGGGCGTAAATGGACCTTCTAATACGGTAATCTCCGGTGAGGCTCAGGCATTAAATGAAGTTGTAAAGATACTCAAAGATAAAAACATCCATTCACAAATGCTTAATGTTTCTCACGCTTTCCATTCCGTACTAATGGAACCCATACTTGATGAATTTGAACAGATCGCACGAACTGTAAAGTATTCTACACCAAGAATACCTATTGTCTCAAACCTTTCAGGTAAACTTATCTTGCAGGAACAAATACCTGATTCATTTTACTGGAGAAATCATATCCGCAGTGCGGTCCTCTTTTTTGATGGAATAAAAACACTTTCTGAACTAAAAACAGATATTTTCCTTGAAGTCGGTCCCCATGCAACACTTACAGGAATGGGCCAGAATTGTTTGCCTGATTCAAAAGCTCTCTGGATTTCATCACTAAGAAAAGGAAAGAACAATTGGCAGACAATGATAGAAAGCCTTGCAAAGCTTTATCTAGAGGGAATTTATATTGACTGGGAAGAGTTCGACAGGTACTACAACAGGGAAAGAGTTGAAATAGCTAATTACCCTTTTAAGAAAGAACGATTCTGGGTTGAAATCCAAAGAGATACCTTTTCACAGGCTCATAAATCTGAAAAAACTGACATAATTTCATTAGATAAAAAGTTAAATCCTCTTGTACACTTCAGAATGTTTTCTCCTGCCCTAAAGGATACTATATATGCTAGCCGCTTTTCTACAGGTAGCCTGAACCTTCTTGATGAACATTCCATTTTAGGCGTAAGCATTATGCCAATGGCCGGATACGTTGAAATGATCACAGCAGTAATGAAGGATCTTTATGACAATGAAAACTTTGAAATTAAAGACCTTTCTTTAATTGAGGCAATGACAATAAGTCATGATAAGCACACTGAGGTTCAGATTATATTAAACAAGTTTAATAATTCAGTTTCTGATTTTCAGGTCTTCAGTGCAATAATGACTTCATCTGTTGAGACTTCTAAAGAAGAACCTATTTGGAAACTTAACGCTGAGGGGAAAGTCCATCTTCTTGAAGACACTTCTTCAAATGAACAGACAAAGTCGTTAAATCCTCCTAAGCTTGAAATAAGTCAAATTGAAGAAAAAGCCTTAAATACATTTGATGCAGGTGCTTTCTATGAGACTCTAAGGCAAATAGGATTTGAACATGGTAAAAACTATAGAATATTAAGCCAGATCTATCCCGAAGATAAAGGAGCCTTAGGCTTTAGCTCTTTAGTAAAACAGGAAGAAGCTGCACACTTTTCAGTTCATCCCTGCCTTTTAGATAGCGGAATTCAGCTTTTCCTTGCTTCTTTTGGTGCTGAAGAGCTAAGTGTCAATCTGCAAAATGAGATATATCTTCCTTCAGATATTGGAACATATAGATTATATAAAGAAGGGCATTCAGATCTATGGGTAAGATCAGTAAGGAAAGGTGAAACTATAATAGGAAATGGAAAGGAAAAACTAAGATGTGATATTTCATGGTACGATAAAAATGGCGAACTGGTTGCTGAGGCTATTGACTTTAGATTTAAGCCAAGCCGAATAGATGCACTTTCTAAATATCTGAACATAGATCTTGATAACCTGCTCTATAAGATTGAATGGATAAAAGAAGAAAGAGCTGCAAAAGAAGATATAGAAGAAAATGATGAGACAAAAAGAAATTGGGTATTATTTACTTCAGATATCAGCCCTCTTGGCCAGCAGCTGATAAAGCAGCTTAAAGACAAAGGCCAGAAAGTATATGTAATTGAAGAGGGCGAACAATTTAAAAAAGGTACAGATTCTTCCTTTACTGTTAGACCCGAAAGTAAAGAGGATTTCCTGACGCTATCAAAAGAACTCTATGCAAATAATGGGGACAATAACTATTACATAGTTTATCTATGGGCATTAGATAATATGACACGCGAAATTACAACGGCAGAGAACCTTGAAAAATCATTTTTGTTTAATGGTAAGGCGCCTTTTAACCTTGTGCAGAATTTAATACTCAGCCAATCTGTAAATATTCCTCAACTATACTTTGTTAGTTCGGGCCTGCAGGCAGTTAATGATAAAGAAATTCCTGAAGATCCAGGAGCATCACTTCTTCTGGCACTTGCAAAAGTATTGTCAAATGAGCACCCTGAAGTTAAATGCAGCTATCTTGACATTGATACTATGCAAAAGAATAATGCTTCAGCTTCAATGTTAATTGATGAGATAACATCGTCAACTAAAGAAAGGCAGATTGCCTTTAGAGATAACAGTAGATACGTAGCAAGGCTTAAAAGATTAAAGGCACAGGATGAAGATGATAGCGCTAATATTTCTAGTAATGGTGTGATGCTCGAAAGACTTGAGATATCACAAAGAGGTTCTTTAGATAACTTATTTATGAACAAGGTAAAACGTTCTAAGCCGCGCAAAGGTGAGATAGAAATTGAGGTCAAAGCATCAGGACTAAACTTCCGGGATGTTATTAATGCACTTGGGCTTTATCCAGGTGATGCCGGAATGCTTGGAGGTGAATGCTCTGGAGTAATTAGTGCAGTTGGTGAAGGTGTAAGATCTCTTAAACCGGGAGATGAAGTAATGGGAATTGCTCCCGGGAGTTTCAGCACTCATACAATTACAAAAGAAGAACTGGTAGTTAAGAAACCAATAAATCTTAGCTTCCAGCAGAGTGCAACTATTCCAATTGCATTTTTAACAGCTTACTATGCACTAAATAAGCTTGCAAAGATTTTCTCTGGCGATAGAATACTGATTCATGCTGCCTCGGGCGGAGTCGGTCTTGCTGCTATTCAGTTTGCTAAGCTTGCAGGAGCTGAAATATATGCCACAGCCGGCAGTCAGGAAAAAAGAGATTATCTGAAGTCACTTGGAATTAAATATATTATGAATTCACGTGACCTGAAATTTGCAAGTGAGGTAATGGAGTTTACTGAAGGAAAAGGTGTAAGTATAATTCTAAACTCATTAAACGGAGAGTATATTCCAAAGGGACTTTCTATTTTATCTACAGGTGGCTCATTCCTTGAAATAGGAAAAGTTGGCATTTGGGATAAAGAAAGTGTTGCCTCCTGCAGAAAAGACGTGAATTATTTTAAGATTGCACTAGATAGCCTTTCTGAAAGCGATCCTGCTCTTGTCAATGAAATGCTGAAAGATATTAGTAACATGCTTCAAGATGGTAGACTTAGTCCACTTCGCCTTCAGAACTATAGTATAAAAGATGCTGAAAAAGCTTTCCGCTTTATGATGAAGGCAAAACATATTGGAAAGATTGTAATTGAACAGCAAGCAAGAAAAAGAAATTCTGAGGCTGAAAATTTAACTATTAATCCAAAGGGAAGCTATCTTATTACTGGTGGGCTTGGTGCTTTAGGACTGGAAGTAGCTAATTTCTTAGCTGGAAAAAATGCAGGCCATGTTATACTTTTAAGCCGAACAGGTGAAAATGAACAAACTCTTAAGCTTACAGAGCACCTGAAAGCTTCAGCAGCAGCAGTAGGCACACTGGTTTCTATTGTAAAGGCCGATGCTGCAGATTTAATGCAGATGAAGGCAGCTCTTTTAGCTATTGTCTTAAAAGCTGAATCTGATGGCTATCCTTTAAAAGGGATTATACATGCTGCGGGTATTCTTGATGACAAATTACTAATTAACCAATCATGGGAAAGCTTCGAAAAGGTAATGGATCCTAAGATAAAAGGAGCTGTCAACATTTTTAATTTATCTAAGGATCTCTCGCTTGACTTTACTGTCTATTTCTCTTCTGTCTCATCTGTACTTGGCACTCCTGGACAAGCAAACTATGCAGCAGCAAATTCATTCTTGGACTCCTTTGCCTCTTATCAGAAAAGAAAGTTTGGGAATAACGTTATATCAGTTAACTGGGGCCCATGGAAAGATAAAGGAATGTCAAAGACTATCTCAAAGTCTTCCCATTCTGCTATGAAGCCTATATCTTCAAAACATGCCCTGCTTGTCTTTGACAAAATACTTTCTGAAAAAACAGATGGCGCAGTTGTAATGCATGTAGATTGGAAGGCATTCGAAAAACAAATAAAAGACTCACAGTTTTCCTTAATGTATTCCGAGTTTATTAGTGCTTTAGAAAAGAGTGATGATGAGACGAATTCAAAAAGAAAAGTAAAATCTCAGCTTGTCTCTCTTCTTGAAAATACTCCTAAGTCAGATAGGATAAATCTGCTTATTGAATTCATTCGCCAGCAGGCGCAGAATGTCCTGGGTTTATCTTCAATTGAAGAGGTTGAAATTGAAAGACCTATGCACGATATGGGAATGGACTCACTAATGGCAATTGAGATAAAGAACCGTATTAATAATGCAATAGGTAAAGACTTGCCGGCTACCGTAATATTTAACTATCCTACAATTAAATCTCTTTCAGAATATATTCTTCAGAATGTCCTTTCAATAAAAGATAACAATAGGTCTGAAAAAGATAATAATAGGTCTGAAGGATCTAAGCAAAAAGATGATGGAAAAACAAATGAACAAGTAAACCAGTCAGCTGAAGCTTATCCAGAAAAAGTAAAATCACCTGAGGAAACAAAATTATCCAAAGAAACAAAACCAAATGCTGAGATCTCCTCAAAAGAAAATGATAAAATGGAAGAACCCGTCTCAGGCAAAATGGATCTATTAGATAAAATTGAACAGATGAGCGAAGAGGCAGCTGAAGAACTGCTCCTTAAGAAACTCAATGGCCTGAAAGGAAAATAAGAAACATTTTAGGAAGAGGAATTAAATGGAAGAAGTTTCAAGGCTGGAGGGTCTATCGCCACTTAAACGGGCTCTCTACGAAATTGAAGAATTGCAAAGAGAGATAGAAAGCCTAAAGCAGCAGAAAAAAGATGACCCTATTGCTATAATCGGCATGGAATGCAGGTTTCCAGGGGCTGAGAACATTGATGAGTTCTGGAATGTGCTAAATAACGGAGTAGATGCAATTACCGAAATACCAGCTTCAAGATGGAATGCAGATGATCCGGAAATAATGCCTGTAAACTCCGGTAAGCCAATTCCAAAATATGGTGGCTTTATTAGCCACGCAGATGAGTTCGATGCACAGTTCTTCGGTATTTCTCCCCGTGAGGCAATGAGCATGGATCCCCAGCAAAGACTTCTTCTTGAGGTTACATGGCATGCTTTGGAAAACGCAAACCTTAATGCAGATGATTTGGCAAAGACTATGACAGGTGTCTTTATCGGCATGAGCAATAATGACTACCCTATTGTTCAAAAGGATAAAACAAAGAATAAAGACGTAGACGCTTACCATGTAAGTGGTAATGCATATTGCATTGCAGCTAACAGGATATCCTATACATTGGATTTGCAGGGGCCAAGCTTTGCCCTTGATAGCGCTTGCAGCTCTTCTCTTTTGGCAGTTCACCTTGCCTGCCAAAGCCTTAGAAACAAAGAATCCAACCTTGCAATTGCTGGTGGTGTATCTCTTATATTTTCACCAATACCTACAATAACTCTTTCTAGAGCCAATATGCTTGCAAAAGGTGGTAAGTGCCGCACTTTCGATTCACAGGCTGAAGGTTATGTTAGGTCAGAGGGATGCGGTATCGTTGTATTAAAAAGATTAAGTGATGCACTTAATGATAAAGATAATATAATTGCTATTATTAAGTCGACTGCTGTAAATCAGGATGGACGCACTAACGGCCTTACAGCTCCAAACGGCCTTGCACAAAAAGCTGTTATTTTGAAGGCCCTTACCGAGGCCCAAGTAAAACCTGAAGAGATAAGCTATATAGAAGCGCATGGAACTGCAACTTCTCTTGGAGATACAATTGAAGTGCAGGCCTTATCTGAGGTTATGAATGGAAGGGCAAAAGATAATCCATGTTATATTGGAACGGTAAAGACTAATATTGGACACCCCGAGGCTGCAGCAGGTGTAGCTGCACTAATAAAGACTGCACTTATGCTAAAAAATCAAATGATTCCTGCGCACCTGCATTTCAAAAGGCAAAACCCAAATATTCCCTTTGAAGATCTCCCTTTTATAATACCACTGAAAAATACTAAGTGGGAGATAAAAAGTGGTAAAAGAATAGCCGGCGTTAACTCCTTTGGCTTCGGTGGAACAAATGCTCACATAATAGTTGAAGAAGCTTTAAATAAAGAAGCTGTGGAACAGACTTCTTTTATAAGTGAAACTGAAATCTCCGCTGCCTTATTCTGCGCTTCTGCAAAAAATGAAAAGGCTTTGAGGGTACTTGCAGAAAGCTATATTCAGTTTATAAAAAATAATCCTGAAGTAAATTTGCATGAAGTTTGTTTTACTGCAAATAAGTTTAGGAAAACCTTTCAGCACAGACTCTCTTTTGTTGCAAAGAATAAAAAGGAGCTAGTGGAAAAACTTAATGAATACTTATCTGATAGTACAGGCTTTGTTTCAACTATTACTGAAAAAGTGCTGGATAACTTTTCTGAAAATGAACAAAAAGCCGAAATTGCCATAATGGCAAAACAGTACTTATCTGACTTGTCATATGCAAAAGCAAATGCAATAGATGTGGATTTGTCTGAAAGACAAAAAATTCTGGAAGGACTTTCAGTCTTATTTATGAAGGGATATAACATAGACTGGAATAAATTCTATGGAAACAAGAATCTGAAAAAAGTTAGTATCCCTTTATATCCTTTCCAAAGGCAGCGCTACTGGTTTGATGGACTTTTATCAAAGGCAGAAAATAACAAATCAGAAAATAACACACCTAATGATGATACATCCGAAAATGCCACATCAGAGGGCAACAAGTCAGAAGATATTAAAGCGCAAAAAAGCTATTCTCAGTACGAAATAGTACAAAAAGAAAATGATGAAAATATAAAAAGAACAATCTCTGCCTCTGCTCTAAAGAGTATGACTGATATAGAAAGAAGGAAGAAGATAGAAGATTACTTGACCTTTGAACTTTCAGAAATTCTTAAAGTTGACAGAAATTTAATTTCAGCTGAGATGTCAATTCTTTATCTGGGACTTGATTCAATTACTTCTCTTGAACTAAAAAACAAAATTGAAGAAAACCTCAAGGTTGAAATAGCAGTTGCTTTTCTTATACATGGACCTTCACTAAAAGAGTTATCAGATCTAATAGTAAAGCAGCTTGACCTTAGCGCAAAAGAGGAAGTTTCTGTTATTGATAATGAGAATGGAAATATACCACTAGCAGGTGAATATCCCTTATCCTATGGGCAGAAGGCTATGTGGTATCAGCACCAACTCTCCCCTTTTAGCATATTTAATCCTTCATATGCCGTAAAGGTTAATTCCACTATTGACGTTGAAAAGTTAAGAAATGCCCTAAAAATAGTACTAAAGCGCCACCCCCTCTTGCGTGTCACTATTCATTATAAAGATGGAAATCTTATACAGAGATTTGAAGAGCAAATCGGGGACGTTCTTTTTACTGAAGATTTAACTGGTAATGACACTGAGCAGATCAGAAGGAAAATTAACGAGCAATCTGCTAAAAATATTGATCTTGAAAAAGGTCCCCTCTTTAAGATTCATTTGTTCAAAGTGCATGAGCAAGAGTATTACATATGCATGATATCTCATCATATAATAACTGACATGTGGTCACTTGCTGTAATTCTAAATGAACTTAGCCTTTTGTATACTCTTTCAGCCGACGAAAAAATGCTGCCTGCAGGTACGAAGGTTAAAAAAAGTTATATAGATTATATTCAAAAGCAGGAACTGGAACTAAAAGGTGAAAGAGGAAAGTTACTTTGGGAATATTGGAAAAATAAGCTCTCAGGCAAATTGCCAGTGCTTGATCTGCCTATAGATAATGCAAGGCCACAGGTCCAAAGTTTCAAAGGAAGCTCAAGATCAATCTTCTTTTCACAAAACTTAACAGAAGAGATACATAACATATCAAAGCAATTTGTAACAACTCCTTTTGTCCTTCTCCTTTCAGCCTTTAATGTCCTTTTGCATAGGTACAGTTTGAATGATGATATTATTGTAGGGACTCCTTTTGCCGGAAGAACCAGTAAAGATTTTAATAATACTGTGGGCTACTTTGTTAATCCAGTTGCTATAAGAACCCGTGTGCAAGGTGATTTAAGGTTTTGTGATCTTATTGAAAATGTAAGACAATCGGTAAGAGAGGCCTCTGAATACCAGGACTATCCTATTAACCTAATAATAGAGGATCTTAATCCGGAACGCCAGTTAGGAAGGCCAACTCTTTTCCAGGTAATGTTTGTCTTTCAACATGCGCAGGCAATGGATGGAGAAGGCTTATCGGCACTCTCACTTGGAATCGAAGGTGCAGAACTTTCGTTTGCGGGACTTAAAATGGAATCGGTGAAAATTGACGAACAGGTCTCTCCCTTCGATTTGACACTAATGATGGCAGAAAACGATAAATCACTTTGCGCTACAATGACATATAATTCTGACCTTTTTAATGAAAGTACAATAACTAGACTTCTGTCACACTTTCAAAATATACTGAGCAGCATAGTTAGCTATCCCGAACAGCTAATAAGAGATATAAATCTTCTTGACGTACAGGAGTTTGAAAGACTTAAATTTGTCAATGCACAAAAGGAATTTACCGAAGATGCAGCAATCGGCGCATTATTTGAAAAGCAGGTAAAATTAACCCCATCGTCTATTGCACTAATTTATAAAGATGAAAAAGTAACTTATGATGAACTGAACCAAAAAGCTAATAATTTGGCACACCACCTTATTAGCTCAGGCATTAAAAAAGAAGATATAGTTGCAATTGATACAGGCCGCTCTATAGAAATGATTATTGCAATGCTTGCAGTTCTTAAGACCGGGGCTGCTTATCTGCCATTTGACTATATGATCCCAAAGGCAAGAAAATTGGCTATAATAAAAAGCTCTGGGGCAAAAGCTGTAATAGTAAAAGATGACAGTGACTTCTATGGGCCTGATGACTTATTAAACTTAATAAGGCTAAATAAAGTATATGATAAAAGTGATGCTGCTTTTAGAGAAGATCCAGGTATCTCTGTCGATAAAGATAACCTAGCCTATGTTATCTATACCTCAGGATCAACAGGCCGGCCAAAAGGCGTAGTAGTTAACCATAAAGGCCTAGTCAACACAATACTTTCACTTATAGATAAGTATAGGGTCCATAGCCATAGCCGTGTTCTGCAGTTCGCTTCGCCATCTTTTGATGCTTCTGCTCAGGAAATATATATGACACTTCTTACGGGCGCAGCTTTATATATAGTTGACCAGCAGATGGTTTACTCGGCTCCATCACTAATTAGTTTTATAGAAGAAAATAAAATTACACATTTGACTTTCCCTCCTTCTATGCTCTCGATAATTCCTGAAGACAAACTTTCAACACTGCAAGTAATTGTTTCGGCAGGGGAAGCATGTTCAAAGGAGATTGCAGAAAAGTGGTCTCGTGGACATCTCTTCATAAATGCATATGGTCCTACAGAAACATCGATCTGCAGTTGCTGTTTTCATGTTACAGAAAAGATAGATGCTAAAGCTATACCTATCGGGTTTCCGATTGATAATGCGCAGATGTACATATGCAGTGATGAAATGAATATTCTACCCCCTGGTGTACAAGGAGAAATACTTATTGGCGGTAGAGGAGTTGCAAGAGGTTACTTAAATGATCCTGAACTTACAGCTGAAAAATTTATTCCAGATCCATTTTCTAACATTCCTGGACAAAGGCTCTATCGAACAGGTGACATTGCTAAATACCTGCCGGATATGAATATTGAATTTATTGGAAGGAAAGATTATCAGCTTAAAATACGGGGCAACAGGATTGAGGTTGAAGAGATAGAAAAACTAGTAAAATCGTATCCATCTGTATTAGATGCAGCAATTATACCAAGCAGCAATATGGATTCAATAGTTGGACTTTTCTTAGCAGATGATTCCTTTGACAGTAATATTGATCTTGATAAACTTAATAGTTACTTGAAAGAAAATTTGCCTGGCTTTATGATCCCCTCAAAAATGATCAGGCTGAGTGAATTTCAGTATTCATTAAATGGGAAAGTTGACCGCAAAGCGCTAGCAAAAAAATACACAGAACAAATTAGTAGCCGGCCTTCAACTTCAAATAGTGCTAAACCACAAACGGAAATTGAAAGCATTATCTCAGAGGTGTGGAAGGAAGTATTGTCTAATGAGAATATAGGTATACATGATAATTTCTTTGATATAGGCGGACATTCACTTGCAGCTGCCAAAGTACAAATAAAACTCCAGGAAAAATTCGGTAAAGAGCTTTCTATTGTCGACCTGTTCAGGTATCCCAATATTTTTAGCCTTGCCAAATTTATTTCTTCAGGGAACAATGAAAAAATTATCACTGAAAATATTACCGACAGGGTCCAAAAGCAAAAAGCTATGGTTAATCTTCAAAGATATAAAACTATTTCCAAAAGGAGTTCCTGATGTCTCCGCAAGAAAGTTATGAAGCCAAAAATGATTTTGACATAGCTGTAATTGGCATGTCATGCAGATTCCCTCAGGCTAAAAATGTCGAGGAATTCTGGGAAAACCTTTGTAATGCTAAAGAGTCTGTTTCATTCTTCTCTGACGAGGAGTTAATTGAAAGTGGTGTAGATGAATCCTTGATTAAAGACCCATATTATGTAAAGGCAAGAGGAATTGTTGATGATATAGATAAGTTTGATGCTCAGTTTTTCAATTTCTTCCCAAAGGAGGCAGAACTTCTTGACCCCCAGCAAAGAGTATTTCTTGAATGCAGCTATGAAGCCTTAGAAGATGCAGGCTGCAATACGGATACTTATCCTGGTATAATTGGTGTCTGGGGCGGAGTTGGAATGAATACTTACCTGCACCCATTTCTTGCTTCCAAACCAAAAGTCATAACTACCTCAGAAGGCTATCAGCTTTCAATTGGAAATGAGAAAGATTTTCTTGCTACAAGGGTCTCTTATAAACTTAACCTTAAAGGCCCTAGTTTAGACCTGCAGACTGCCTGCTCTACCTCGCTTGTTGCAATACACAATGCATGCCTGAATTTGCTTAACTATCAGTGTGATTGCGCTTTAGCTGGCGGATCAACAATATTTATCCCACAGAAAAGTGGTTATCTTTATCAGGAAGGAATGATACTTTCTCCTGATGGTCACTGCAGGCCATTTGATAATGATGCTAAAGGAACCGTTGGTGGTAATGGATGCGGTATCGTAGTATTAAAGCGCCTCAACGATGCTATTGCTGACAAAGACCATATTTATGCCGTTATTAAGGCAAGCGCTTGTAACAACGATGGCGCCGACAGAGTCGGCTATACTGCCCCTGGCATCGAAGGACAGGCCAATGTAATTGCAACAGCACTTTCCCTGGCAAATATTGATCCTTCTACTATTCAGTATGTTGAAGCTCATGGAACAGGTACAGTTCTGGGTGATCCAATTGAAATATCAGCATTAACAAAGGTATATAGGGAATTTACTCAAGAGAAAAACTACTGCGCTATTGGCTCTGTAAAATCTAATTTCGGACACCTTGATGCTGCTGCTGGAGTGGCAGGCTTTATGAAGACTGTTTTATCTCTTTACCACTCAAAGATCCCTCCTAGTATTAACTTTAAGAACTATAATACAAAAATTGACTTCCATAGTAGCCCTTTCTATGTGGCAAAGGATCTTTCAGAATGGAAAAATAATTCTAATGCCCCAAGGCGCGCTGCTGTCAGTTCATTTGGAATTGGTGGAACAAATGCACACGTGATCTTAGAAGAAGCACCTAAAAAAGAAAGTAAAATCAAAATTTTAGAGAGCAGAGAAACATCTTCCTCACAGCATTCACATCTACTGACTCTATCGGCAAAGTCTACAAATGCATTAAAAGAACAAAAAGAAAAATTATACGAATATATTAAAAATCATCAGAATTCTTCTGAGCTTGACCTTGAAGATGTTGCATTTACATTGCAGACGGGAAGAAAAGAATATAACTTAAGGCATGCCTTTGTTGCTCGAAGCTTTCAGGAAGCCCTTGACATACTAAGACTAGGCGATGTAAAGTCAGCTTTTTCAGGTAAAGTTTCTAACGATACGGTAAACCCTCAGATAGCTTTTATGTTTACAGGACAAGGCTCCCAGTATGCTGCAATGGGAAGAGGTATCTATGAAAATGAGAAAACATATAGCCAGATAGTCGACTATTGTTCTGAATACCTTAAACCTCTTCTAAGCATTGATCTAAGGGATGTCCTTTTGCCTGATGAGAAATTTATTGAACAGGCATCCTACCAGATCGATCAGACCTTTATCACTCAGCCGGCATTATTTGTAGTTCAGTATGCACTCTCAAGACTATTTATTTCCTGGGGAATTAATCCAACCATTATGGTTGGACATAGCATAGGCGAATATACAGCCGCTTGCCTTTCAGGAGTTATCTCTTTGGAAGATACTTTAAGACTCGTTGCACTTAGAGGAAAACTTATGCAGAGTATGCCGGCAGGTGCAATGACAGGTGTGTCGATAAATGAGACTGAAGTTAAAAATCTCTTAAGCGATGCAGTCTCTGTTGCAGCCATAAATTCCCCTAACTTCCTTACTCTATCAGGACCTTTCGAAGCTATTCAGAAAACTGAGCAGTTATTAAAAGAAAAACAGATCGACTTCAGACGGCTTCATACATCTCATGCTTTTCATTCAGCAATGATGGATCCTGTTCTTAGACGGTTTGAAGAGGAAGTAAAGAAAATAAAACTGAATACACCTTCTATTCCATATTTATCAAATGTAAGCGGCAAAATAATAACCGAAAGAGATGCAAAAGATCCAGCCTACTATGGCCGCCACCTGCGCTCTACAGTCAGGTTTTCAGAGAATATGCAGGAAATCCTAAAATTAAAAGGGATAACTCTTCTTGAGATTGGTCCGGGCAATACTTTAAGCTCATTTGCAAGAAGTCATTCTGGAATTGCTCCTTCAAATATTATTTCAACTATCAGGCATCCAAAAGAAGAAAGAAATGACTATTCTTTCCTCCTTTCTTCACTTGCAAGGCTTTGGGTAAATGGACAGAAGATCAACTGGAGTGAATTGCACAAAAATAGTCCTAGTAGCGCGTCTAAGGTATCTCTTCCCACTTATCCTTTTGAACGTAAACGCTACTGGCTCGATCTAAAGGATAGCCACTTTCCAAAACAGCAGAGTACTGACACTACTAAAAGGAGTATTGAGGATTGGTTCTACACTCCCTCATGGAAAAGAAAGAATGTAATACTAAAACCTCTTATCAAAAAACAGAAGTGGCTCATTCTTGCTGCAAAAGATGAAATAATAGATGACTTCATGAAAGATGAGCTCTTTAAAGATGATCAGATAGTAACTACTGCTTATTCAGGAAAAAGCTTCAAGAGAATAGATGAAACCTCATTCGTTGTTAATCCTAGAGGTGAAGAAGATCTTAGAAAACTTCTTGAAACGATGAAGAATGAGGACACCTTCCCGGAAAATATACTCGTCCTCTGGAATATTGACAGGGCTGATTATGACGAAGTATCAAGTGTGGAAAAACAAGATGAGTCATATATGGGATATTATAGCCTGGTTACTCTGGCCAAAGCCTTATCCCAGTTTAATCTTAAGGATCCAATTAATATTAGTTCAGTTACATTAAACATGTTTGATGTAGCAGATAACGATATTTCTCAACCTGAAGAAAGAACAATCATTGGACCTGTTAATGTCATTCCACAGGAGTATCCAAGCCTCAAATGCAAAATAATTGATCTTGAAAACACAAACTATAACGAAAGCCTCATCAGATCTATTCTTAATGAGGTGGTTTACGACCCTAAAGACAGGATAGTCTCTTGCAGAGGCAAATATAAATGGGTTCAGTCCTTTGAAAGCTTCCAGATTACAACCGGCAAAACTGCCTCTGAGTCACTCTTAAGAAAAAATGGCGTATATCTGATAACAGGAGGTCTTGGAAGGATAGGCTTTAAGCTTACAGAGGTGCTTTCAAAAGATTTCCTGGCAAAAGTAATACTTACAACGGTTGACTCTTTCCCGAATAAAAAAAGATGGACAAACTGGCTGCAGACTCATCCGGCAGAAGATCCTGTCTCTCATAAAATTAAACAACTCAAAGAACTTGAGTCCTTTGGCGCCGAAATACAGGTATATAAGGCTGATGCCTCTAATATGAAGGAAATGAAAGAGATTGTTGACACTATTATTGAGACTTATGGCGAACTAAACGGTGTATTTCATCTTGCAGGACAGGTTGGTGAAAAAGCAATAAGGCCAATCAGTGAACTTACTGATAATGACTTTGATGATCAGATAAAACCTAAGATCGAGGGTGCAAAGGTCCTTAAGGAAGTACTAAAGAGAAAAAGAGCAGATTTTGTCTTCCTTATGTCTTCACTTTCTACTGTAGCTGGTGGTATTGGACTTACGGCTTATTCTGCTGCAAATAGCTTTCTTGATGCATTTGTACTTAAAGTAAATAAGTCTTCAATTACTAGGTGGATAAGTGTTGCATGGGATGGGTGGAAGTTTCTGGAAGATGAGACATCAGGGTTTATTGCAGGCGATAGTTTGATCTTGCCTGAAGAAGGACAGGAAGCCTTTAAGCTTGCACTGAATCTGTATGCACCATCTAGAATCGTGATCTCCAAAACTGATCTTCAAAAGAGGATCATAGAAAACTTGACTCACTCTAAAATTGCTCTTTCAGAAAAAGGAACTAATGAGCTTTTAAGGAAAGATATAAGCATAATTGAAAAAGAACATATTTCCTTAAATGGTAATGGAAATGGATCTTCGGCTCTCTCTGATAGCAGTCTTGCTGGAAGCATTGCTGAATCTGACAGGCCTGAATTAGCTACTGAATACGCTAGCCCATCTGGTGAACTCGAAAATCAGATCCTTGAAGTATGGAGAGAACTTTTAGGGATAAATAAAATTGGAAGGAATGATAGCTTTTTCGACCTAGGAGGCAACTCGCTTCTAGGTACGCAGCTTATTACTAAACTAAGGCAAACTTTCAAATGTGAGTTACCACTGAAGTCTTTATTCCAGGAACCTACAATAGCTGGCATTGCAAGTGTTATAGAAAGCCAAAGGCTTGAGGCTAACTTCAATATTTCAAGGGTCGATGAGCTTTTGAAAAAAGTAAGTAAACTTTCTGATGAAGAAGTATTAAAATTATTAAAACAGAAAAACGCAAATGGATAATCTGAAATTAAACCTACAGGAATTAAACTTGCAGGGACTTTCTCCTGAAAAAAGAAAGCTTCTAGAGATATTTCTGAAAGAGCAGGGCCTTGCACAAACAGCTAGTCCAGATGAGATTGGCACATATGAAAGAACTGACTCACTCCCCCTCTCTTATGCAGAAAAACGCCTTTGGTTCTTTGAAAAGCTAGACCCTGGCAGCCCTCTGTACGTAATACCTATGGGAATTAGACTCTATGGGGCGCTCTTTACAGAAACTTTTGAAGCTGCACTTAACGAGATCTTAAGACGCCATGAGATCTTCAGAACAAACTATAAAGAAACAGATGGAAAGCTCGTTCGCATTATTCATACAGAAAGACCAATAAAGCTCGAACAGGAGGACCTCTCGATATATAATGCGAAAGATAAAAAAAGAATTGTAAAGGAGATAATTTCAAGACAGTCAAAGGCGGGTTTTAATTTGACTGAAGACCCTCTTCTTAGAGCTGTGCTTATAAAGGAAAGAGAAGATATTCATGTTCTCCTTCTTATTATGCATCATATAGTATCTGATAACTGGTCAACTGGTATACTAATGCATGAGCTTATTGAGATCTATAACAGCTTTGTTAAAGGTGTAAAACCAAATCTCAATGAGATAAAAGTACAATACGCAGATTATGCATGCTGGCAAAATGAGTTCTTATCTGAAAAGGTAATTGAGCGGCAGCTTGGATTCTGGAAAGAATACCTTAAAGACTGCCCGGAAAAACTTGAGATCTTTACAGACAGAATAAAATCAAAATCAAATAGTTCTGCAGGTACATTTGAAATATTTAATGTCCCCCAGATCTTAAAATCTAAACTTTCTAACCTTTGTAAAAAAGAAGATGTAACACTTTTTATGATGCTTATTACGGCCTTTGAAATACTCTTATACCGCTATAGCATTCAGTATGACTTTAATATAGGTTATCCGATTGCAAACAGAAATCATTCCGGAATAGAAAATACTATTGGATTTTTTGTAAATACCCTGGTCTTAAGAAGCGGACTTAAAAATGGACTTTCATTCAGGGAAATACTAAAAAATAACAAGACTTCAATTCTTGAGTCATTCGATAACCAGGATATCCCTTTTGAGATGCTTGTCGAAAAATTAAAACTCCAGGGTGAAAAAGATATTAATCCATTGTTCCAGGTAATGTTTGTTCTTAATAATGCTCCAATGGAGTTTCGTCAACTTGAGGGGCTAAGCTTTGAAGTAATTGATATTGACAACGGCACATCTAAGTTCGATCTCATTTTGTCTATGGCAGAAAATAATGATGGCTTAAAATGTAAACTGGAGTTTAATAGTAATATCTTCAGCCGTGAGATAATACAGCAGATGAGCTGGCACTTTAGAAATCTTCTTAATAGCGTTACTGAAGATTCTGACTGCCCGATTGATAAGATACAACTTATGGAAAAACCGGAATTGGAAAAATTATTAGCCTGGGCAGGAAAAATTGAAAAAAGTCCGGCTAATACTGCCGCCAAAACCCTTCACAACCTCTTTGAAATTCAAGTCTTGCGCTCTTCTGAGAAAACGGCAGTAATATGCGAAAATAAAAGCTTAAGCTATGGCGAGCTAAATAAGAGAGCAAACAGGCTGGCAAGATATCTTATAAGAAGAGGTATTGGTCATGAGGATACAGTAGGGGTTTATATGACAAGGTCGATAGCAAGCATATTGTCTTGCCTTGCTATTATGAAAGCTGGAGGCGTATATGTACCTCTTGATGTGAACTATCCTTTTGAAAGACTTAAATACATTGCAGATGATTCAGAGATAAAGGTTATAATTTCAAATGAAGACTTAAAGGATAACCTTAAGGACCTTGAGATCTATAAACTCTATCTGGATTCTGATTGGAGCTTTATTGAGCAGGAAGACTCTGAAAATCTTGAACAAAATATCTTTCCTGAAAGTCTTGCTTACATAATTTATACCTCTGGTTCAACAGGCAGGCCAAAGGGTGTAATGATAGAACATAGAGCTGTCTCTGAGCATATGCTGAAAATAATAAAACAGTATAATATTTCAGAGGATGATAATGTTCTTCAATTTGCATCTTTAGTATTTGATGCTTCCATTGAACAGATCTTTTCGGCTCTTATTACAGGGGCAAAACTTGTAATGAGAGGTGAGGATATCTGGCCTCTGCAGGATTTCTCAGAAAAAATAAAACAGTATGACCTTACGGTCATCAATCCACCTACAATCTACTGGCAGCAGCTGGCTTATGAATGGTGGCAGTCACAAAGTAGTATTAATACAGAAAGAGTTAAGCTTGTGATCGCAGGCGGCGATACAATGAGTAAAGCTGCTTTGGATAAATGGCAGCAGCTAAATCTTAAAAATGCAAGACTTCTAAATGCCTATGGACCTACCGAGACAACGATTACGGCAACTGTTTTTGAAGTAACCGAAGGCTTTTCTGATACTAACAGAAAAGTGCCTATAGGTAAACCCGTAATAGGTAGAAAAGCTTATATACTAGATAAAAATTTTGAGCTCTCTCCTATTGGTATAGCAGGAGAGCTATATATTGGAGGCATTAACCTGGCACGAGGTTATAAAAATCAGCCCCAGTTAACCTCTGAAAGATTTATTCCAGATAAGTTCAGCAGTGATCCAAATTCAAGATTATATAAAACTGGTGACCTTGCAAGATGGTTGCCTCAGGGAGATATCGAATTCTTAGGACGCTCTGATGAGCAGGTAAAACTCCGCGGCTTTAGAATTGAAACAGGAGAGATTGAACATACTCTAAAACAATATCCAAACGTAAAGGATGCTATTGTCCTGGTAAAGACAATGGAAAATGGAGATAAAAAACTCTCCGCATTCTTAAGCTGTGAGGACATAGAGAACTCTTCACTGAAGCTTAAGCCATGGGAACTGCGCAGCTTTTTGGGGAATAATCTTCCAAGCTACATGATACCTTCTGAATATATAATGATTGAAGAATTTCCTATACTCCCGGGTGGAAAAGTCGATAAGAAGGCTCTCCTTGAGTTGAAAACTGAACCCCTTGAAGTTCAAAGAGAATATGTAGCCCCAAGATCCGATATTGAAAGAAAACTTTCAGCTATTTTTTCCGAATTTCTCCACCTGGATAAAGTTGGTATATTCGATAACTTCTTTGATTTAGGCGGCCATTCCATGCTTGCAATGCAGGTGACTTCAAAAATATCGGAGCAATTCCAGCTAGAGGTGCCACTAAAACTCTTCTTTGAAAAACCAAACGTTAACGATCTTGCTCTTGAAATAGTGAAAATGCAGGCAGAAGATATTGATCAGGATACCTTAAGACAACTGCTAAATGAAATAGCCTCTAAGAGTTAAAAATATTATTAAAGTAAAAGAATTCTCTATAAAAAATAAAAGCGTTTGAGGGTTTATGAGCCAGCTGAAAAATACCGCAATTGAAAACCTAACACCCGAACAATTAGCTTTATTATCCGAAAAACTTAATAAGTTATCTGGGATAAAAAAGAAGAAAGAACAAATAGAAAAAAGGAAGAACATTGAAGAATATCCCATGTCTTCAGCACAAAAAAGACTTTGGTTTCTGCACCAACTAGACCCCCAAAGCTCCAATTATAATATTTTCTCGGCGCTTTGCCTCAAAGGTGAATTTGATCTCTATGCTCTTGAATATTCTCTTAACCAGATAATTAAACGCCATGAGGTTCTGCGTTCGGTCTATAGCACAAAGGGAAATGAACCCGTGCAGATCATCCTCCCTTCTATAGAGATCAAACTACCCCTTACCGATATTTCTGAACTAGATGAAACAGCTAAACAAAAAAGACTCCAGGAGATTCTCCAAACAGAAGCTAATAAACCATTTAACCTTTCAGAAGGGCCACTTTTAAGATCTGAAATAATCAGACTAAATGAAAATGAACATGTACTTATGCTGACAATGCATCATATAATAGCAGATGGATGGTCATTCAATATTTTGATTAGCGAGATTGCAGCCCTCTATAAATCCAATATCTTTAATACAAAGACTTCTCTTGAAGAACTAAAGATCCAATATTCTGACTTTGCCCAGTGGCAGAATGAAAGGCTCGAAACCAAAGCTTTTGATGCCCAGCTATCATACTGGAAAGATAAGCTTAGTAATATGCCAAATACTCTCGAACTTCCCTTTTATAAAAAAGCTGCTTCTTTAAGATCTAACTTGGGAGAGAGAAAAATATTTTTTGTCTCGCAAAAAATGAGAAACCTTATTGAAAGAATCTCTAAAGGCGAATCTGCAACATTATTTATGGCACTCCTTTCGGTATTTCAGATAATGCTCTACAAAATAAGCAGACAGGATGACTTTGGAATTGGTATTCCTATTGCAAACAGAAACAGACCTGAAATAGAAAAGCTTATCGGCTTTTTTGTCAATACACTTGTAATAAGAGTTAAAGATATTGAAAACTTAACTTTCAGAGAATTGCTTGGAAAATTAAGAGACTATATGACAGAAGCATTTGACAACCAGGATATTCCTTTTGACAAGGTTGTCGAAGCTTTGATGCCTAAAAGAGAAATAAATACTACGCCTTTATTTCAGGTGATGTTCGATATGCAGTCTTCATATACTCAAAGTCTAAAGTTCCCTGCTCTGCAGACCGATATTGTTGATTTTAATACACAGAATTCCAAGTTCGACCTGCTGCTAATGATAGAAGATCAGAGTGATAGGCTAAAATGTACTTTTGAATATAACACAGATCTTTTTAAGGAAAGCACCATTAGGCAGATGATCAGTCATTTCCAAAACCTGATAAAGCAAGTAGTTCAGAGTCCTGAAAAAAGGATTTCAGATATAGAGATTCTATCAAATGAAGAATATGA
>JAUZPB010000007.1 GCA_030706145.1 Bacteroidota bacterium | reverse complement strand
GAAACACCTCTTCCCATTCCGAACAGAGTAGTTAAGCCCTTATACGCCGATGGTACTGCATTATCTCGATGTGGGAGAGTAGGAAGTCGCCAGGATTTTATTTTTACAAGCCCTCTCGCTCTTGCGATTGGGCTTTTTTATTATCTATACTTTGCAAATGTATTCCTATTAAAAAAAAAGGAAATTGATTAATATTAAACCAATTTCCTTTTTTATAGATGTTATTTGTATTTCCTAAATGATTTCTTCCCCACCTAACTCATTTACTATTGCTCTGACAACTGGATTGCTGTCTTCAACTTTTTCTACTTCCATGATTTGCTCTTCTTCAGTGTCATCATAAGATGGAGTGCTGGATGGTGAATTTGAAGAATAATCTTCAAAAGTAAAATAAAGCGACTTACCAAATATCTCTTCTGTCTTTGTAGCAAAATAATCTTTGTTTTGATTCATTGTACTCTTAAGATATGGATCTTCTATTTCTGCATATAGCTTATTGCCTTCGAGTCCCAAAATCTTTGTCTCTTTTAAAGCACTTGCTGCAATGAATTTTTCGCCACTGACTTCCTCTAAAAATACATCCCACTTATCCTTTATTAATTGAAAATCTGTTCCCTGCAAATTACTTGTAGATTCTTTGGGGAAGGGGACTTGCTTATTTAGTTGACTTGCGTCTTGATTGGTTGAGGAGGCAGTGTTTATCTGACTATATGAATTGCTACCATTGTTGTTGTTTGTATTTTGTGTTAATATGCCGCTATTAGATGAGATCAGAGGAGTTTTTTTTTTGATCTCTTCAAGATTATCTAATACTTCTCTTATAGAAGCTGAACTCTCAAGACCAATTAAATGGCATAATGCAACCTCGATTTTTAATCTATGATTAGAAGTCTGCTTTAATTCCTGAAATGTACGGTTAAGATAATTCAATATTCTAAGAAGATCACTTTCACTATAGTTGTCTTTGTATTTTAAGTATTTTGCTCTTGTCGATTCACTGGCCTCTATAAGCTTGCTGCCTGCCGTTAGTCTTACTGTCATAATGTTTCTGAAATGCTCAATAAGGCCATTTAAGAAATCGACAAAGTTCCAACCATTATCATAAATCTTTTTTGTTATATCAAAAGCCGAAATAAATGTTTTGCTTAAAATTGCATCCGAGATTTGAAAATAAACTTCCTCATCAACAAGGTTTAACATCCGATTGACTGTTGCAGCTTCAACTTTATTATCACTAAAGGACACTATTTGATCAAATAAACTTTCTGCGTCTCTTAGTGCACCGTCCGCTTTTTTTGCAATAATCGTAAGTGACTGATCATCAATCTCAATCTTTTCGCTTTCTGCTATGCTCCTTAATAAGGATTTTATTGTCTCAAGCTCAATTCTTCGAAAATCAAATCTCTGACAACGGGATATAATAGTCAAAGGTACTTTATGAACATCAGTAGTTGCAAATATGAAAATTGTATGTTCAGGCGGTTCTTCTAATGTTTTAAGTAACGCATTAAAAGATTCATTGGTAAGCATATGAACTTCATCAATGATATATACTTTATATGAGCCTTTCGTGGGCGCATACTTTACTGAATCTCTTAATGTCCGAATTTCTTCAATTCGCCTGTTTGAAGCCCCATCTATCTCGATTATATCAAGAGATTGTGATGTATTAAAAGATTTGCACATCTCACATTCGTTGCAGGGCTCAAAATCAACGGGATGAAGACAATTAAGTGTCTTTGCTAAAATACGTGCTGTCGTCGTTTTGCCAACTCCGCGAGGTCCAGCAAAAAGATATGCATGCGCTAATCGATTGTTTCTTATTGCATTTTTAAGCGTAGTTGTTATATGTTCCTGTCCTACAACATCTTCAAATCTATTAGGACGCCATTTCCTAGCTGTTACTAAATATGCCATTGTTCCTCAATTCTGAAAGATCTAAAATTAGGATCAAAAATTAAATTCTATTTCAATAATATCAAACTTAAAAAATTTTTTTCAGCAAAATGCTGCATAACTTTTCAAGGTATTCTTTGTCTGTCTGATCAAAAGCATTGAATGAATTGCTGTCGACATCTAATACACCGTAGAGTCTATCTTCAATTATTAAAGGAACAACAATTTCGCTCTTCGATTCAGAATCACAAGCTATATGTCCAGGAAAAAGATTAACATCAGGCACAATAATGGTCTTCCTCTCAAGTGCAGACTTCCCACATACTCCCTGTCCAAGCTTTATATTTGTACAAGCGACTTTACCTTGAAAAGGCCCTAAAAATAAATTATCTCCGTTTAAGATATAAAACCCAACCCAACTAATCTTCTTTAACGTCTGTGCTATTGCTGCAGTAAAATTTGAAAGATTTGAGACATTTGCATCATTCTGATCTAGAAGGCTTTCTATTTGGGCTAGAAGGTTTGTGTATTTGTCTTTATCGCTTAAGTTCTGATCTATAAAAATGTTTTCTGTCATAATCCTGGGCTTGCTAAAGCCCTTCTGTTACTTTTCTTTTACAGAAGGGCTTTCTTTTAGGTAAGTTAATTTATTTTGATTTATTCCGGACTGCTTTTGGTTTTGAAGTAGTTCCGCTCTTTGACTTTTTGACTTTTGGAGAAGCCGTTTTTTTCTGCAATGATTTTACAGATTCAAAAACATATGGAACAGCATCCATAATCTTTTCTATTGGAATTATATCTAACCCTTCCTTTACTTCGGCCTGAATTTCAAAAAGATCTTTTTCATTTTCTTTTGGTATTAATACAGTTTTAATTCCACTACGCTGTGCGGCTAATAACTTTTCGTTAAGACCACCTATTGGTAAAACATTTCCACGCAGAGTAATTTCTCCTGTCATGGCAACATCACTCTTTGCTGGTTTGTTACTGAATGCTGAAAGCATCGCCATAGTCATCGTTATTCCTGCCGAAGGACCATCTTTCGGTATAGCGCCTTCGGGCAAGTGAATATGAATCTCTTTATTCTTCTTAAAGTTATCATCTAGGCCTAACTGCTTTGCATTAGACCTTATATAACTTAAGGCTGCCTGCGCAGATTCTTTCATAACATCGCCTAACTGACCAGTTAAGGTCAGTCTTTCAGGTCCTTTCATTACAGTAGCATCAACGCTTAGTATTTCACCACCAATACTTGTCCAGGCTAGGCCGGTAACACTACCAATTCTCGTTTCATGACTAGCCTTTAGTCTCCTGAATTTTTCAACTCCTAGGAATTTAAAAACAGTCTCAGGTGTAATTACCTGCTTTTCAAAGCCATCTTTTCTATTACCATTGCTTGATCTAAAAAGTACAATCTCTCTTGCTGTTTTCCTGCAAATATTTGCTAGCTCTCTTTCTAGATTCCTTACTCCGGCTTCTCTTGTATAATCTGTAATTACTTTCAAAATGGCAGAATCTTCAAAGCTGACCAATTCTTCAGTTAAACCGTGTATCATCAGTAATTTCGGTATAATGTGCTTTCTGGCAATCTGCAGCTTCTCATGTTCAAGATAACCTGGCAGTTCTATAATTTCCATTCTATCCTGCAGCGGAAGGGGAATATTATACCTTACGTTTGCTGTCGTAATGAACATTACCTGAGAAAGATCATAATCAACATCAAGATAATGATCGTTAAATGTATGATTTTGCTCCGGATCTAATACTTCTAACATGGCCGATGATGGATCTCCACGAAAATCCATGCTCATTTTATCAATTTCATCTAAAAGTATGACTGGATTTACAGTACCTGCTTTCTTCATCGACTGAACTATTTTCCCAGGCATTGATCCAATATAAGTCCTTCTGTGGCCTCTTATCTCTGCTTCATCACGGACACCTCCCAGGCTTATCCTTACAAATGACCTTCCTATGGCCCTGGCAATGGATTTCCCAAGTGATGTCTTACCAACTCCCGGAGGTCCTACAAAACAAAGTATTTGCCCTCGCATCTGCTTGACAAGGTTAAGAACGGCAATGTGCTCGACTATCCTTTCCTTTGGCTTCTGAAGTCCATAGTGATCTTCATCCAGGATCTGCCTTACATACTTAATATCGAGATTGTCTTTTGTCCTTTTGTTCCATGGAACATCAACCATCCATTCAAGATAATTCCTAATAACAGTCGATTCCGGAGACATAGGTGGGGTCTTCTTGAGCTTATTAAGTTCCTCATTTGCCTTGTCTTCGGCATATTTAGGCATCTTAGCTTTCTTTACTTTATTCTTTAATCTTACAAATTCTGGCGTAGCTTCATCTTCGTCACCTAGCTCATCTTGTAAAATTCTTATCTGCTCCTGAATGATGAACTTTCTTTGTGTCTTTGCAATGTTTTCCTGAACCTTATTCTCTATCTCTTTTTCTACCTTCAGTATATCTATCTCTGAATTAAGAATCTTTATTATTTCATAAAGCTGGTCTTTTAATGTGTATTTCTGAAGAATTGTTTGCTTTACCTCTATGTTTTGCGTTATGTTGGCAGCAACATAAAACAACTTCCTGTCCGGTTCTTCTATATTCTCATACGCACTTAAGGCTTCCGAAGGTATAGTTTTATTGATCTTTACATATTCCTTGAATAAGCTTGTCATCTGCCGAATTAGTGCATTTAATTCAACAGGATTTTCTTCTTTGGGAATTATTGCTTCAACTTTAGCTTCAAAAAAATCTTTGTTATTTGTAAACTCTAGTATT
This sequence comes from Bacteroidota bacterium, assembly GCA_030706145.1. GTDB lineage: Bacteria > Bacteroidota > Ignavibacteria > Ignavibacteriales > SURF-24 > JAUZPB01. The sequence goes on along the minus strand of JAUZPB010000007.1, from coordinate 74,180 downwards.
CTGCCCTGAATAAGCCCATCGACTAGTATCTTCATTAAACCATTTGGCAACTTCAAAATCTGGATTATTTTAGCAATTGTTCCTTCAATAAAGATATCTTCCTTTTTGGGCTCATCAATATTGGCTTTTCTCTGCGCCGAAAGAAAGATAAATTTCGAATTCTCAAGTGCATAATTTGCTGCTTTAATAGATTGCTCTCTTCCGACCAGCACAGGAAAGATCATGTAAGGAAAAATAACTGTGTCTCTTAAAGGTAAGACGGGCAAAATCTTAGGCATTTCATCAATAATTGAACCATCGATAACTTCACTTATTTTGGATTTTTCTTTGTGGCTCAAGATTAGGGCTCCTATTTCGTATTTTTTAATATTTTGTGTAAATATAGCAAAATTGTTCCCTGCTATCAAGGAACTATAGTGTAATTAGACTGTGGTAATTGCATCTTAAATGAAATAAGCTATTGCACTTTCATTTGAGGATAACAAAAATTCTTTTGTTTTAGTTTGAAAATACTAAATTGCCCAGATTTTTTGATACTTTATGAATTGTGGACCTTAATTATTCACTAAAATTCTTTTATTAAAGTATTAAAGCTTTTGATAGGTAGAAAACTTAAGTTTCCCTTTTTGCCAAATTAGGTACAAATTTAATGACTTAAGAAAACGAAATTTCGTAAATTAATACAATAAATAAAAATACCTAGGGTAAACAATGTTAGATGACTTAATTGAAATTTCTCGCCAAGCTGCTGAAATAATAAGAGATGGCTACAGAAAAAACTTTAATGTGGAATTTAAGACAAATTATACAAACTTAGTAACTGAAATAGATAAAAAATCCGAAGAGACAATAATTAGTTTTATCAAAAAAAAGTATCCAACTCATGGAATAATAGCAGAAGAAAGTGGGGCTGAGAACAAACAGGCTGAATATGTTTGGGTAATTGATCCTCTTGATGGAACTACTAATTTTGCTCATGGTTTGCCCATTTTTTCAGTCTCCATTGGCATCCAGAAAAATGCAAAAACTGTATTTGGCGTCGTTTATGACGTAATGATGGATAGAGTATACTCTGCTGAATATGGAAGTGGTGCATTTTGTAATGGAAGAAAAATGAAGGTTAGTCAAAATGACAATTTGAACTATAGCCTCCTTGTTACAGGTTTTCCATACGATGTTAAGGATAATCCAGGCAGAACTATTGAATATTTTTCGGCTTTTTTGAAGAATTCACGCGCAGTAAGAAGACTTGGATCAGCTGCTCTTGATCTTTGTTATGTGGCCGATGGGATTTTTGATGGTTTTTGGGAGGTCTCCTTAAATCCATGGGATGTATGTGCTGGAAAACTCCTGGTTGAAGAAGCTGGTGGTTTAGTAACTGATTTCTCAGGGATCCAAAGGGATATCTTCTTTAAAGAGATACTGGCTACTAATGGTAAAGTTCATGAACAAATGATGAATACTCTAAAATAAAAGTCTTTTGCATTTTGTCCGAAAATAGCTGTTTTTTTGCACTATATATATCTACTACTAATTGGATTGCTTTAATAGGACTTTTGAACTAATTTGCAAAGCCTTTATATGAAAGAAAATTTTAATAATTACTTGTTTTTTCGTATCTTAGTGAATGTTAAAAAATATGATTATTACAATAGATGGACCTGCTGGATCAGGAAAGAGCACTTCTGCAAAACTCATCGCGCGTAGACTGGGGTTTACTTACCTTGATACAGGTGCTATGTACAGGGCTATTACTTACCTTGCCCTTAAGAATAATGCCCTTAATGATCTAAATGAAATAATTCGCCTTTCTGAGAACTCAAAGATTGATCTGAGTTTCATTGATGGCATTACGAAAGTGACTCTTAATGGGGAAGACGTTACTTCAGAGATTCGTTCTTTAGAAGTAAATTCAAATGTTAGCGAAGTAAGCGCTATACCAGAGGTCCGAAAAGCACTAGTGCATATGCAGCAGGCAATTGGAGATAACAATAACATTGTGGCCGAAGGAAGAGATACTGGAACAACTGTTTTTCCGAAAGCAGATGTGAAAATATTCCTAATTGCTTCATTAGTGGAAAGGGCAAAAAGAAGGTTAAGAGAATTCCAGGAAAAAGGAGAAGATGTTTCCTTCCAGGAAATTGAACTAAATTTAAGCAAGAGAGATAAGATTGATTCGCAAAGAGTCGTCAGCCCGCTGAAAAAAGCATCTGATGCGATCGAAATTGATACTTCGAACATTTCTATTGATGAACAGGTTGAGTTAATACTTGATAAAATTTCCGAGATTGCTAAGTTAAAAGGATTTGATATCCTTTTATTGAAAGAAGTAAAAAGTTAATGGAAGTTAGGATTGACCCATCGGCAGGTTTTTGCTGGGGCGTTGTTCGTGCAATTGATTTTGCCGAAAAGCAGCTATCTGAATCGGATAAGCTTTATTCTCTTGGAGAAATTATCCATAATATGGCTGAAGTAAATCGACTTGGTGAGTTGGGCCTTGAATCTATTAAAGTTGAGGATTTCTCAAAATTAAAACCTGGAAGCAAAGTACTTATAAGAGCTCATGGGGAACCTCCTTCGACTTATAAAGAAGCTCTTAAATACGGAATTGAAATTATCGATGCAACCTGCCCGGTTGTTGCCAAAGTCCAGGAGAGAATTAGAAAGTTTGCCGATAATAAATTCCAGGTCGTCATCTACGGCAAAAAAGATCATGCTGAAGTAATTGGCCTAAGTGGTGTTACTAAAGACCAGGCAATAGTTGTCCTTTCAGTTGAAGAAGCCTTGGAGAGTGTTAACTTTAGTAAACCCACGGTACTGTTTTCTCAAACTACTATGGATAAAGAGACTTTTAAGGCAATAGCAAATACTCTAAAGGAAAAAATTGAACAACTCTACATCGGCTCAATCGAAGATGAAGCAGTTGAGTTTCATGCAAAAAATACAATCTGCGGTCAGGTCTCTGGACGAGAAAAAAGATTGAGAGATTTTGCCCGTTCTAATGATGTTATAATTTTTGCTGCAGGTAAGAAAAGTAGCAATGGCAAAGTCCTGTTTGATATTGCTAAGGAAGAAAATGCTAATACTTTCTTCATCGAGGAAGTCTCAGATATTAAAGACCATTGGCTAAAAGATGCTCATAATGTAGGTGTTACAGGAGCGACTTCTACTCCACATTGGTTGATGAAGAAAATTAAGAATTATATAGAGGAGCATTTTTCATCTAACGATTCTTTGAAGCTCTAGGCTTCTATCTTGATTTGCTCCACCCAAAAGGGATTGGGATTTTTTATTTTTATGTTTACTTTATATGAAATTTTGACTATGTAAGATCAATAAAGTCATCTTAATTGTTCATGTTTAACTAAACAATTGCTTGCTTTAACTTATTTGATGACTTTGAAGTTAATTGCAGGTGATCATTTTTTATTTTGGAGGTCTGATGTCTGAAGAGACAAAAGAAAAACTTAATGGTGCCAGATCTGCTACTCCTAAGAGTACAAAGGTAAGGTTTTTTAATGCCGATGAATACTCAAAGGAAGAAATGGATACTCTAGCGGCACTTTACTCTCAATCGTTTAAAGATGTTAAAGAGGGTGAAATTGTCAGAGGTAAAATCGTTAGCATTCAGGGTGATAATGTAATTCTTGATGTTGGTTTCAAATCTGAAGGTACTATCCCTAAGTCAGAATTCACAGCTTATGATGAAATCAAACTTGGACAGGAAGTTGAAATCGTAATTGAATCTGTTGAGGATCAGGAAGGAAACTTGGTCCTGAGCAAGAAGAGAGCTGATTTCTTAAGGATCTGGAACAAGATCATGAGTGCTTATGATACGGGTGAAATTCTTCAAGGTAAAATCTTAAAGAGAATAAAAGGTGGTATGGTTGTTGACCTTATGGGTATTGAAGCTTTCTTGCCCGGATCTCAAATCGATATCAGACCAGTAAGAGACTTTGATGCTTTCGTAGGTCAAACTATGGATTTCAAAGTTGTTAAGGTAAACGTTCCTACTGAGAACGTTGTCGTTTCTCATAAGGTTCTTATTGAAGAGGAAATCTCTGATCAAAGAAAAGCTATTCTTGACAGCCTTGAAAAAGGTCAGATCCTTGAAGGTATTGTTAAAGCTATTACTGACTTCGGTGTCTTCGTCGACCTGGGCGGAGTTGATGGTTTAATTCATATTACTGATTTAAGCTGGGGAAGAATTAACCACCCGAGCGAAGTTGTTAAGCTTGATGAAAAAATTAAAGTTGTCGTTACTGACTTCGATATGGAAAAGAAGAGAATTTCTCTCTCTCTTAAACAGTTATTACCTCATCCATGGGATAATATCGAAGCTAAATATAAAGTCGGAGATAAGGTCTCTGGTAGAGTAGTTTCTCTTACTGATTATGGCGCATTCATTGAAATTGAAAAGGGCATTGAAGGCTTAATTCATATCTCTGAAATGAGCTGGACTTTGCACATTAAACATCCTTCACAGTTCGTCTCAATGGGACAGGTTGTTGAAGCTGTTATTCTCAGCCTTGATAAGGACGACAAGAAGATATCTCTCGGTATGAAACAGTTAGTACCTGATCCATGGACTGAATTGATGCAGAAATATCCTGTTGGATCAAAACATACAGGTATTGCCCGTAACCTCACTAACTTTGGCGTTTTTGTTGAACTCGAACCTGGAGTAGATGGTTTGGTTCACATTTCTGACCTCTCATGGACAAAGAAAATCCGCCACCCCGGTGAAGTCGTTAAGAAAGGTGAAAAGATTGAAGTTATCGTCCTTGGCGTTGATACCGACCAGAGGAAAATCTCTCTTGGACATAAACAAGTTCAGGATAATCCTTGGGATACATTTGAGAAAAATTATTCAGTTGGAACTATAACAGAAGGCAAAATAGTAAGAATAATCGAAAAGGGTTTAATTGCTGAATTGCCTAGCAAAGTTGACGGATTCGTTCCTGCAACTCAGCTTTCAACTGCTAAATTGAAAAATATCTCTTACTGCTTCCCTGTCGATACAGTTCTGCCTTTGAAGGTAGTTGAATTCGATAAGGAAAACAAGAAGATTGTCCTTAGTGCCTTAGGCGCATTAAAGGAAAAATCTAACGAAGAGATACAGGAATATATCACAAAGCATAAACTTGAAAAAGTAACTGTTGATGATATTAAAAATGCTAATGCCGATTCGGTTGATCCTTCAGATATCCCGAATTTTGATTCAGCTGATGAAGTAGCTCCTTCAACTGATAAAGCATAATTAGAGCTTAAATCTGTTGCTGCGGTTGTGCTTTGAATTATTTGGGTAATTCAGAGTTGTGACCGCAGCTTTTTTATTATTACATTAAGAAATTTCTCCTTGTTTTATGTATTTTTTTAGAAAGGATTGTAGTGCCAGGTAAAGTTGCTTTTTATACCTTAGGATGTAAACTTAATTTTGCGGAAACTTCAATTATTGGTAACCAATTTGTCCAGAATGGCTTTAATGTGGTAGATTTTAATGAAAAAGCCGATGTCTATCTTATTAATACCTGCTCTGTGACAGATAATGCAGATAAAGAGTGTCGACAGATTGTACGTAGAGCTCTAAGAACTAACCCTAATGCCTTTATTGCCGTAACAGGCTGTTATGCACAGCTTCGTTCAGAGGAAATTGCCCGAATCAATGGCGTTGATGTCGTACTTGGCAGTAATGAAAAATTTAAACTGTTTAATTACATCGATTCCTTTGAGAAAAAAGACCTCTCCTGTGTTTACGTTTCCCCAACTGAGAGCTTAAATGAGGTAAACGCTGCCTACTCGACTGATGCAACTGGTAGAACTAGAGCATTTCTGAAAGTCCAGGATGGATGCGACTATAAATGCTCTTATTGTACAATTCCTTTAGCTCGTGGCAAAAGTAGAAGCCTTCAGGCTGATGAAGTGCTCAGAGATTTTAATAAATTACTGGACCAGGGATATAAGGAAATAGTACTTACTGGAGTTAATGTTGGCGATTATGGAAAAGCTCTTGAAATTGATTTTTTTAAACTCCTTCAGAAAATCCTGGAAATTCCTCAAGAATTCAGGGTCCGCATTAGTTCCATCGAGCCAAATCTGTTGACTGATGAAATAATCGATCTTACTCTGAATAATCCCAAAATGTGTGAACATTTTCATATCCCTCTTCAAAGCGGTAGCCCTGAAATTTTGAAGCTAATGCAAAGAAGATATAATCAGCAGTACTATAGGGATCTTATTTATAAACTTACAGAAAAAATTGATGGCGTGGGCATTGGTGTAGATGTAATTGTTGGATTTCCTGGCGAAACCAATGAGCGTTTTCTTGAAACTTACCAATTCCTGAATGAGCTTCCAGTCTCTTACCTTCATGTTTTTACTTATTCAGAAAGACCAAATACTAAAGCTATTACTATGACTGGTAGCGTTGATATCCAGGAGAGAAAAAGAAGAAATAATATGCTTAGGATACTAAGTGAAAAGAAACGAAACGAATTTTATAGAAGAATGATTGGCCGTGACCTGAATGTCATCTTTGAACACGAAAACCATATGGGACAAATGAAGGGATTTGCTTCTAATTATGTGAGAGTTCAAAAGCCCTATGATGACACAATGATCAATAAGTTTGTTACAATTAAGCTTGACGAGAATTCCATCGCTTATCAGTAGAAATGATTATCAGAGGAATGCTTATAAAAATAGAAATCCTAAGAAAAATCATTTGCATATGGAAAACTTTCTTGAATTATTTATAATTTAATTCTTAACTTAGAGTTAGTTTTTTATCACTTGACTTACAGTTAAAATGAAAAGTATTATATTATCCTTATTATTGATCTCGACAACTCTGTTCTCCCAAAGTATGTCCTTATCTTCATCTGCACTGCCAAATTCGACCATTTTATCTGGGACTCTGCCGATAAATGAAGATCAGACAGGGAAAAATAAACAATCTCTGACTTTGCCTTCGCTTTTAGTGCAAAATGTGCCATCTAAGAAAAGTGGCGTGCTGGCTGTCCTTTATTCTCTTGTACTCCCGGGTATGGGTGAACTTTATGCCGGCTCCTATGGGACAGGAAAATATTTTACTGCTGCAGAAGGGGTTATATGGGGAGTCTTTATTGGGTATAATGTCTATGGTAATTGGCAAAAAGGAAATTATAAAGCATTCGCCTCTTCCTATGGGGGAGTGAATTCTGCAGGTAAAGATGCTGATTTTTATGCGAACATGGGGGATTATGTTTCCGTCGAGGAATTTAATCGCCAAAAGGGATTAAATGGAGAATTTGACAAGTTATATAATACGCAGCAGTATTACTGGAATTGGAAAACAGAATCCAAACAAAAAGAGTACCGCAACATGTGGGTCTCTAGTGAACAGTCCTACAATAATATTAGATTTGCTGTTGGTGCATTAATTGTCAATAGAATTGTAAGTGCTTTTAATGCCGCTAGACTTGTCCGCTCTTATAACAAAAGTATAGAAAATGTACAGACTGGTTGGAATTTGTCCGTAGGGTTTGACCCTGCACCAAATGCTCCATCTAATATGTCGCTGAATTTCAACACTTCTTTCTAAATCATTGCTGATTTTAGGGCCCTTTTTATATTGGGGCCCACTTTTTATAAAACAACATTTCTCTTTAGTCCATAATTTATTCCCCTTTTCATCTGGAACCATTCATATAAGCAGACGTCAAAATCTATGTAAACGAACTAAAAAAGACGATTTGCTAAATTGCTTTTATGGAAATAGTGGATATAAAAGGAGGAGTTATGAAAGGGTTTGTTTTACTTCTTTGTTTTCTTTTATCATCTGTAATTTGCTTTCCCCAAGCAAACACTACAGGGGGAAAATTCAAAAGCATTCTTAAGAGTGCCATACAAACCGGAAAGACTGACCAAACAATGATTTTACTCGATGATGATATTACGATGGATAAATCCTTTACATCAATTCGTTATGAACTTGTTTATCTTGGTTCGGAAAACAGTATTGCTAACTTTAAGCAAAGAGAATATTTGTGCGATGACTATGGATTCTTCACAAAAATGGGATTTTCTCAGAACCTGAGTCTTAACCTTCACTTATCAAATATACTTGAATATAAAGGATTAAAGATCGAAATAATCAGCGCAGAGCCGCAGGAAATTAGCTACAGAATATTAACTGAAAATGAAGATCAGGATGTTGCTGCTTCAAAAATAGTAAAATTCTAAAAGCATGTTCATTTATTTTTTTAGAGCTGGAATATGTGCTTAATAAAATCCATTCCAGCTCCGGTTTATTATCTATTTCCCTCCTTCATAAACACTTCTTTCTTAATAACCTTCGCACATAAAATTTACAGTTTGATTACTGTTACCTTTTCCCTTTTTTATTATATTACGAGTCAAAAAAGAATCTGAGTCAAAAACAAAGAATTGTTGAAAAATTGAAGAACTATAAACTATTAATTCAATACGACGGGACACAATACGCTGGCTGGCAAATTCAGGAAAACTCTGTAACTGTTCAACAAAAAATTACTAATGCTGTAGAAATTCTACTAAAGGGAAAAATCAATCTTATTGGTTCAGGTAGAACTGATACAGGCGTCCATGCCTTTGGACAAGTAGCTAACTTTAGAACAGAAAAAAATCTGGATTTATATAAGTTTAAGCATTCACTAAATGCTTTGCTGCCATATGATATTTCTATTTCTGAAATAAATGAGGTCCCAGAGGAATTTCACGCCCGTTTTGATGCTAAAAAACGAAGCTATCTTTATTTCATTACTAAAAATAAATCCCCTTTTTTTAACAATTATTCTTTCCTTTATAGAGAAAAAACAAATATTGATAAGTTGAATAGGCTAAGTAGTGTCATTTTAGGAGAAAATGATTTTACTTCGTTTTCACGAAAAAAAAGTGAGGTAAATAATAGAATATGTACTATATATAAAGCGCATTGGAAAGAAACAAAAGGATTTACTATTTTTTACATCGAAGCAAACAGGTTCTTGCATGGAATGGTTAGAACTGTCGTTGGGACAATTCTAAAAACTGCAAAATTGAATCTGAATGAGGATTATATTGAAGATATTCTGCGCCAGAAGAATAGAGAAACTGCCGGCGAAGCTATTCCGGCAAAAGGGCTGTTTTTGTTCAAGGTAAAATACTGAAAGGAAAGTTAAATGCTGAAATTTGAAAATAAAGCCGTCCTAATAACTGGTGGATCTCGTGGAATTGGGGCTGCTTGCGTTGAAATGTTTGCTAAACGTCATGCTAATATCGCCTTTACATATAGATCCGATAAAGCTGCTGCTCAAGCTCTTTCGAAAAAGATCTCAGCCTATGGAAATGCCTGGCCTTATCAGATTGACCTCGAATCAGAACGTGATATAAATGAGAAAATTGAAAAAATAATTAGTGACTTTGGACGGATAGATATTTTAGTAAATAATGCTGGTATTTGGAAATATGGTGCATCTGATGCTATGAGTCTGGAACAATGGAATGAAACAATAAGAACAAATCTGACGGGTACATTTCTTGTAACAAGGGCCGTTATCCCCATAATGAAACAAAATAAGTTCGGAAGAATCATTAATATTTCTTCTACTGCAGGGCAAAGAGGAGAAGCCTTTCATTCTCATTATGCTGCCTCTAAAGGAGCCATCATTTCCTATACTAAATCTCTCGCTGCTGAACTAGGAAAATTCAATATTACAACCAATTGTGTCGCTCCTGGATGGGTCATTACCGATATGAGCGCTGATGTATTTTCAGATGAAAGTTATAAGAAAGCTGTTGAAAATGATATCCCTCTGGGCAGAATTGCTTCGGCCGAAGATATCGCAGGACCGGTTTTGTTCCTTGCCTCTGATCTGGCTAGACATATTAATGGGGAAATACTAAATGTAAATGGTGGAAGTGTCCTTTGCGGATAAATTAAATGAAGAATGCTGAGTATAGTTCGTAATCCATGTGAAAATAATCGAAATTTTTGATTATTTTATTTTTATAGAGAGTTCAACTAAGCGTAGTTGCTTTTTTGAATTTATGAAAATTTCGACACTAATTCTGAAGGAAAACCATGGACTTTATTGCTTCTCTTCATCCTAAATTTGTTCATTTCCCTATTGCTTTGTTCCTTTCCTATACATTGCTTGAAATTATAGGGATTGCTTTTAAGAGGGAAAACTTTAACAAAGCAGCTTATATGATTCTATTATTATCGCTTCTTGGAGCAGTAGCTGCAGTACTAACTGGAGATCAGGCCTCTCAAGCTGCAGAAAAGCTTTCTGATTTGCTTGAAAAATCATCTGTTAGTATTCCTCTTGGTGCAATTGCACGTCACGAAGATTTTGCGAATTTTTCTATGTGGTATATTGTCGCTTTGGCAGTCATAAGAACATACTTAGTAATAAAGAAAAAATTCACGGGATGGTTAAAATATTCCTTTATTGTTTTGTCTCTGATTGGAAGCATTATTATCTTTGAAACTGCTTTGTTAGGCGGAAAATTGGTTTATCAGCATGGTGTGGGAACCGATCTGATAAAACCTGAAAATGTACAAATAAAATAAATTGTAATAACTTGTTCTATTAATATAAAAAGAGAAGTATTTTTGTTACCGGTTATTCTTATTATTATAACTAATGCAATTGGATTCCTACTAAAAAACTTTGGTTTTGATAGGTCTTTTACATTGCTCGGTTTTAGGTTTCATTTAAGCTTAGTCTTGCCTTTTATTTTAGTCTTTATTAAGAAAGATTATCTTAGTATTCTTAAAAATTATTTTGTCCATCCAGGAGATAAAAATTATTTGCTGGCTTTTTCATTCGTTTTTTTTCCTGCTCTAATAATTCCTGTGTTACTTTTTCTCCTTAACTCCGCTGCTATTGGAGATCCGGACTATTTTTATGAGCTGGGTATGACCTCAATTCTGGACTATCCGGTTTACCTTATATGGAATCTTCCTCAGCTGTTGATGCTCTCTTCTTTTTTGATCATTTCAACTCATGGAAAGAAGTATAAACAGCCTTTGTTTTTCATTATTTTGTTGTCACTGTTTCTCTACGAATTTATACCATTGGAAAAATCCAACATGCCACTGCTGATTGATTTAGGAACATATTTCCTGGCCGCGGCAGTCTTTTCATTGTTCTTTTCAAAGATTAGGAACATATACCTTTTCTCGATATCTGTCTTTTCAACATTCTGGATCAATATCCTTTTATTTGGTAGTAATTCAAAACTATTTGTGGGTTTACTTCTTGCAAGAACTTATGACAAATGGGATGGACTAATTGAGGTAAGCAAGACTTTTAGCCCTTATACTATGCTTGGACAGTTTGCTCTTGCCTTTATTTTGTTTTTTATTCCTTTTATGTTAATTTCTAGACAAAATAATCGATCTTCTGTAAATGAATATCCAATGGAAAACCTGAATAAATGATTATAAAAAAATTCTTGTTCATATGTCTTCTATTATTACCTGCAACGATCTTCTCTCAGACACTTGATCAGGGAAGAGCTAGAGGAATGTTTTTTTCTTTAGCTGTTGGACCAAGAATTCCTGTCTCAGCCTTCGCAAATTCACAGTCACTCGGTGTTGGCATAAATATGGACATCTCCTACACGGATAATACATATCTGCCGCTTTTTGTCTATGGCCGCATAGGTTATGAGCATTATCCTGGTTCGGCAGATTACTATAGGAGAACTGATTATTCTTCTTATACTGTTAACGTTGTTCCCCTTAATGCAGGTGTTAGATTTTACCTTCCTCCTTTAGTAAAGGATATGGTCCTAATAATTCCTGCTGTAGAATTTGGGGGCTCTTTTGCGATTTTTGAGAAGTCACATCAGTTTAAGATAGATTCGGGAAGGAATAATTTCCTCGAGGATAACTCAAAACTTGGCTTTCATGCTGGTGTAGGGTTGTCTATGTTCCTGATTGAAATTATGGGGACGTATAATTATTATCTTAATAACGAATATCTTTCAGCTGATCTAAGGATTAGAATACCAGTATTTATAAAACTGTAGCTGAGGAAATTAACTTTAACTGTGGATAGGTGAAATTATGGAATTTGAAAACATAGTATTTGAACTGGATGATAATGTAGCCATCGTCAGAATAAACAGACCTGAAAAACTGAACGCGCTGAACCTTCAGACAATAATGGAATTAAAAAAAGTTTTTTCATTGCTAAAACATGAAGAGGTTTCTGCTGTTATCATTACCGGTATGGGAGAAAAAGCTTTTGTTGCTGGGGCTGACATCTCAGAATTTAAAAACCTGGATGCTGAGTCCGGAAAAGAATTCGCCTTAAGGGGACAAGAAGTTTTCAACATTATTGAAGGTTTTGAAAAACCTGTTATCGCTGCTGTTAATGGATATGCCCTTGGTGGAGGATGCGAACTAGCTCTTGCTAGCCATATAAGATTAGCTTCTGAGAATGCAAAATTTGCTCAACCTGAGATTAACCTTGGCCTTATTCCCGGTTATGGGGGAACTCAAAGGCTCGCCCGCCTTATTAATCATGGCCGTGCAATGGAACTCATCCTTTCAGGCGAGCAAATTGATTCTGCTGAAGCCTACAGAATTGGACTAGTTAATAAGGTTTATCCTCAATCCGACTTGTTGAAAATGGCACTTGAGCTTGCTAAAAAGATTACTTCAAAAGGCCAAATTGCAGTAAAATTGGCTATAAAATCCATCGCTTTCTCCAAAGATAAACCACTTAGTGAAGGTCTAAAGCTTGAAGCCGAATTATTTGGAGAGTGTTGTTCTTCTGAGGATTTCAAAGAGGGAACTAGAGCATTCCTTGAAAAAAGAAAACCTGAATTCAAAAATAAATGATCCTATTTAGGAGATGCTGTATTCTTAATCCTATTTTTCATATATTTACCCGCCGAATTTAGTGCAGGTAACGAATTGAAAAAGCAAAAGATTATAACATATTTGTTAATCGCTTCTTTTATACTACTGGTAATAAATATTGTAGTTGATAAGATAGTAAAGCAGCTTCCAAAGGAACCCGAAAAAACAGATTTGACTCCTGGTGAAATCAGCGAGCGTTTCGAAAATGTGGTAAGAGAATTTGGAATAGATAAAGATTGGATAAAAAGCAAAACTCCTAAAGAAAAAACATCTGTCTCTGATATTTCTAGCTTTGAAATTAGAATACCTCAGGGCTTACCTGTTGCAGTTGTTCTAAATGAGTTGAATAGAACTTTCCTTGATGAAAATGTCACACTCACTTCTAAAGAAACAACAAAAGGTAAAATCACTACATTAAAGATCTTATCTAATAAGAATATTATGCTCCAGGCAGATTTTATCCCCGATGCTACTCTAACAAGGAAAACTGCTAACCTGGGCTTTATTATTGACGATATTGATAAAATTTCAGATAAAAAGGTCGATGAGATTCTTTCTCTTCCGGAAAGCTTTGCCTTTTCTTTGGTCCCTTCAGATAGGTCTGAAAAACTCAAACAAAAGATACTTGCAAGCTCAAAAGAGTATGTTGTGCTTTTTAATGACGATATTGATGAAGTGAGATTCAAGCTTAGCCCGGATTACAATGACAAGCGCCTGAAAGGATCAATCCGAAATATTTTGGGTTCTTTTAGCGAATCTAAACTCTACATTATAGATGAGAAATCAGACCTCTTTAAGTCTTCAGTCAATGCAATTCTCGAGAAGGATTTCGATGCTAGAAAACTTAAACTCTTTCCAATGAATAGCTTTGTTACTGTAAAAGGGAAGAATGAGCAGGACCTTCAGTCTTTATTTAGCTATTATTGCCAAAGCAGTAACTCTTCAGGTAATAAAGTTTTCTTAATTTCAGCTGATGATTTTATTGAATTAAAAAGCGTCCTCGAAACCTTTAGAAAGAGGGGCTATAGATTTGTTTTCCCATCTTCTCTGAAATTTGGAGTAATGTAGTTCTTTATTCTTGTAAGCTAGGAAAACCTTTATTAGATTTCTCTAGCTTTCAAGATGGCCATCTATATTTAATTCAATTACTTTTCCTATTGCTAAACTTTCCAATTGACCAAGAAGTAAATCCCTTTCTCCTACGGCAAGAATTATTAGTTTTTCTGGAAAAATATTGTTCCTGGCTGCAGCATAAACATCATCAAGTGTTACAGCTTTTATATTATCTATATACCTGTTATAATAGTCATCGCTTAAAGAATGGATCACTTTGTTTGCAAGACTCCTGCCAATTTGTCCGTATGTTTCAAAAAGGGATGGGTACTTTCTTATTATTGAAGACTTGGCAAATCGTAACTCCTTGGTCGTAATATAATCTTGTATCCCTTTTAATTCTTTTATGATCTCAACAACTGAACTTCCTGTATTCTCACTCTTTACTGCTGTCCCAACTCCAAAATAGCCTCCTGTCCTGTTGTATGAGAATGAGGAATTGGCCCCATAGGTATACCCTTTGTCCTCTCTTAGGTTAATGTTTATTCTACTTGAAAATTGTCCACCTAAAATGTTGTTCATAACAGACTTTGCAAAAAAATCTTCAGCATTTCTTCCACTGCTTACGTGGCCAATCCTAAGCTCAGTTTGAGAAGCATTTTCTTTGTTAATAAAATAAATCGTGCTTCCTTTTTGTATTGTGGCTGGCATGTCAAAAACCGGAGGAGTATATCTATGCCAGTCTTTAAGATATTGATTTAGCTTTTCTAAGAGAGGCTCTCTTTCATAGTTCCCAACTACTATTAGTGTCGTATTATCAGAGGTAAGCAATGTTTCATAAAATAGCTTCACATCATTAAGATTTATTCTTCCTACAGTAGTCGTTGTTCCAGTATCTGGTAGACCATAGGGATTGTTCTCTCCATAAACCAATTTCTCAAATATGATGCTAGCTATATAAGAAGGATCATCTTTTAGTTGCTGAATCCGTGTCAGTATTTTTCTTTTCTCTCTAAGAAAATCAGTCTCATCTAGATTAGGTCTTATAATTATTTTTGATAATAGATCTAAAGATCTATCAATATTTTCAGTTAGAGTAAGCATTGAAATAAAGAAATTGTCAGGATCTGAAAAAATTGATATTGATGAACCAAGCGATTCAATTTCATCATTTAATCTAAGTGAATCTAATCCGCCTGCTCCTTCGTCTATTAACGCCGCCAGTAAGTTTGAAATCCCCTTTTTTTCGTTTGGATCAAGCCTGCTTCCGGCATCACTAACAAATGTAAATTGTATAATTGGAAGATTCTTTTTTTGAACAAATAATATTTCTAGTCCATTCTCCAGGTTCATTTTTTCAATTTTGGGCAAAGTGAAACTTATCTTCCCTCTGGGTTGCGGCTTTTGAGTTCTGTTGACTTCCATTTTATTTTCTAAATTCCTTCAGATTTCTTTAGAGGAGTGATTCTTAATTCTAAAAAAGGCTTGCTTAAATATTCTAGAGACTTCTTGTAAAGCCTTTCAAGGTCAACTTGCTGATACCTCTTTAGATCAAAACTAAATGAATCAGGTTCATTCAAATAGAAATTGTATTCATTTATTCTGTTTGTAAGCGAGTTTATATTCTGCATGGAATAGATAAATGAAGCTCTTATATTGTTCTTAGCTTTCATGAGCTCTTCTTCTTTTAATCCATTTTCAAATATAAGGTTTATCTCATCAATGATTTCCTTCTTCAATTTGTCTAATGAGATCCCCGGTTTTGCTGTCGCAATTATTATAAAGTCTCCAGATAGTCGGGATGAATGCTCGAAAGCAGTTATATCTTGCGCTAATTCACTTTCAAAAACAAGTTTTTTATATAATCTCGAATTTTTTGAACCCGCAAGTATATATGATAAAATATCCATCTCTGCATCACCTTCTTTATAGGCTTCTGAAGAATGCCAAACTAGATAAATCCTCGATAAAGAGACGTTATCTTCGTGCAGAAGCATTAAATTTTCTTTAAGCTCAGGAGCTTCGGCCTTTACCTGCTGAAATTCATTTCCCCTTGCAATATTTCCAAAATACCTTTCAACAAGATCTTTTGCTCTATTTTTATTTATGTCTCCACCTATAACGAGTGTTGCATTATTGGGAATGTAATAAGTGTGAAAAAAGTTCTTTACATCCGATAGATTAATATTTGAAATGTCTTCCATCCAACCTATTGTTGGCCAGTGATAAGGATGTGCTTTTGGATAAAGATTTGAAAATATTTTCTCCCAGGCCAGGCCATATGGCGCATTATCGTAACGTTGCCGCCTTTCATTTTTTACTACATCGATCTGATTATCTAGCTTTTCCTGGTTCAATGCCGGTATTAGAAATCCCATTCTGTCTGACTCTAACCATAAAGCTAATTCCAGATAATTTGATGGAAGACTTTGATAGTAGTTTGTCCTATCAAGGCTGGTTGATCCATTTAATTGACCGCCGGCTTCTTGAATGTACTTAAAATGCATCTGTTTAGGAACGTGCTTTGAACCCTGAAACATCATATGCTCAAATAAATGGGCAAAACCAGTTTTCCCTTCAGTTTCATTTGCAGATCCAACTCTATACCAAAGGTTAACCGATATTAATGGTAAACTACGTTCTGGATACAGGATTACTTCTAGTCCATTATCCAGAAGATATTTTTCATATTCTATACTTAATATATCACTCATATTTTATGCAAATTATTGGCCTGTTTTAATAATGTAAGAAATTTTGTCCGTTTTGTGAATATGGGCGAATTATTTCAGGATAAAACCTATCCGTTCAAATTTCCCATCAATATTTGACCTTGGAATAATACCGAGTATTTTGCACAAAAGAGGATATACATCAATATTCCAGAGTGTTCCTGTTCTATAGGCTTTCTTAAAAACTGGTCCTGTTGCGAGGAATATTCCTTGCATATCTATAAAATCTTTATCATAGCCGTGGTTGCCAGCTTGCTGATATTTCATTACTGATGCTTTTGAACTGTTATCAACCAATGTCCAACCAGGATCAGCTATTACAATAATTGAATAAATAAATGGATGCTCCGAGAATTCATAGTACTCTGGTATATTATCCCTGGTATAGACCTTATAATGATCCTCATTTCTTTTTAGCTTATCATAGATCTCGGCTATCTTACCAGTTTTGGGTTCAATCATCATAACTGGGCCTACTCCATCTATTTTGCTTTCTGAACCTATAGTTTCTTCTATGTTTATAATTTTTTCTTTGCTAACCTCCGTCATTCCATGATCACTAAGTATGATGACATTTGTACTATCTAGCATATTTGCTTGTTTTAAGCTGTTAAACAGAAACCCAACCAAACTGTCTTCTATTTGTATGGCTCTGTTTACTTCAGGAGAATTTGGGCCATACCTATGCCCCATATCATCTGTTTCATGTACATAGGTTGCTATAAAATGTGGCCTGTCTTTGTATGGGAGTTTCAACCAGGCAGTGACTCCTTTTATGATTGTATAGTAATTCCTTTTGTGTTCATAATGTTCATAATAGGTGGGCCTTCTAGTGGAGTCACTTAACTCAGAGCCTGGCCAGAAATAACTCGCAGTTTTAATACCCTGACGCTCACAAGTCTGCCAGAATGCCTCTCCTAAATACCACTTGGGATCGGTGACAGAAACTGAATCACTTATCTTATACTTTTCTTTTGTAAATGGATTTGTAAAATCATTGTGTATTATTCCATGGTGCTCTGGGTACATGCCTGTTATTATTGTTTGATGATTTGGAAAGGTCTTTGAAGGGAAGGCAGGTCTTAAAGATAGCGCCCAAACCCCATCTGCCTTAATTTTATCCAGATTTGGTGTGATACCACGATTGACATAATCCCAGCGGAATGCATCAAAAGATAGTAGTATTACATATGGCTTTGCTTGCGCCCTTAAAGCAATTGGAATAAGGAAATATATAGATATTGTTAATGCGAAAAATAAAAAGTTTTTTTTCATATTTGTCCTTTTTGAAAAAATAAAACCCAAAAGCCCAGAATACCTAAAAAAAACCGGTAAAAAATTAATTGATTTGAATAAACTTAAGCATTCTACTTGCTGAACTAAAATAATTAATGAAATTAGCTCAATAATTTACTTTACTTTTCAATTATTACCACCTAATTTTAGGAGGCATTTCTGAAGGAATATTTGATTACGTCAAAGATAAGGATTTTCTGAATATTAAGAATTTGTTAAATCTTCGTTCCTGTACTATACCCTCTTTTTTCGTAATCTTGTTCACCTTAATTTTGAATCGTGATAATATTAAAAAAGTCGAAAATATTAAAAAGTAGAAAATATTTTTGGGCTTAAAATAACCAATAATCTAGATAGGGAGACATCTATGAACATAGCTACAAAAAAACTTTCTTTTGTACTATTATTCTTATTGTTTTATGCTCCATCAATTCTTCTTGCTCAAGGCGTTACAACTTCAGCTATGAATGGTGTTGTATTGGATAAAGACGGACAGCCTTTACCCGGTGCAACTGTCATTGCTACACACGTCCCGACAGGTACGAACTATGGAACTACAACTCGTGCAGATGGTAAATTTAATCTGAACAACCTCCGCGTTGGTGGTCCGTATTCAGTAAAAGTTACTTTTATCGGTTATACTACTCAATCGGTAGAAGGAATTACTTTAAAATTAGGACAGAACTATAACATCGATTTTAAATTGACCTCTGAAACTATACAAACAGGTACTGTTAGTGTAGTTGCAGATAAAAATGCTCTTATAAGCTCTAGCCGTACTGGTGCTGCTACTAACGTCGGTCTTGAAACAATTCAGGCTTTCCCAACCATTACTAGAAATTTCCAGGATTTTGCAAAGCTTACACCTCAGTTCGATGGCCGTTCTAATAGTGCTGCTGGTCGTAACGCACGCTTTAATAATATTCAGCTTGATGGTACACAGTACAACGATTTATTCGGCCTGGGTTCAAGCGGTACCCCTGGCGGTACTGCAGGTACAACTCCAATTAGTTTGGATGCTATTCAGGAGTTTCAGGTTGTCATTGCTCCTTATGATGTTAAGATGAGCGGTTTTACCGGTGGCGGTATAAATGCTATTACAAGAAGTGGAACTAACAACTTTTCCGGATCTGCCTACTATTTAGGAAGAAATCAAAACTTTACCGGATATAAACCAGATGCTTCAAGAGCTAAATATGGCTCATTTACAGATTATACAACTGGTTTCCGCTTAGGCGGTCCGGTTCTTAAAGATAAACTTTTCTTCTTTGTCTCTGGCGAATTGGGTAGACGTACTGAACCAATTTACAATACAGTTCTCAACCTTACTCCAGCTTTGGCTGCAACTGCAGATAGAGCAAAGGCTCAGGCAATTAAATATGGCTATAACCCTGGCTCTTATGATGAAACTGACGCGCTGCGCCCTTCTAACAAATTATTCTTACGCTTCGATTACAACTTATCTGACGAACATAAGCTTGTAGCTCGCTTAAATTACGTCGATGCCGCTCAGGATAATCTTGGACGCTCTTCCAATCAGCTTGGTTTCTCAGACAGAAACTATGAAATGAATAGTAAGACTTTTTCTCCAGTTCTTCAATTGACTAGTACTTTTAGTAATACTATGACAAATGAACTGACTTTAGGATATACCAGCATCCGCGATCACCGTGTACCGGAAAGTACAGCTTTCCCTTCAATAAGGATTAACGATGGCTCTAATAATATCCGTTTGGGTGGAGAAGAATATTCACAGGCTAATCAGTTAGATCAGGATATATTTGAATTTACTGATAACTTCACCTATTATATGGGAAGCCATGTCTTTACAATTGGTACACACAATGAATTCTTTAAGTTTAGAAATCTCTATATCGCAAACCAGGATGGATATTACCTCTTTAACAGCATAGCTGATTTCGAAGCAGGAAAGATTGCGCAGTATCAATTAAGCTATGCAAATAATGGCGATAGAGAATTAGCTGCAAAATTTAATGCTATTCAGTTCGGTGCTTATGTACAGGACGAATGGACAGTTACTCCTAACTTTAAAGCTACTTTAGGTTTAAGAATCGATATCCCAACATTCCCTGATGATCCGGCTTATAATGCAAAATTTGATGCGCAGTTCGGTTCTTTAGGTTTAGGCACTAACAAAGTTCCTAGCGGAAAAATCCTGTTTTCACCTCGTTTAGGCTTGAACTGGGACGCTTCAGGAGATCGTTCTTTACAGGTAAGAGGTGGTATTGGTTTATTCACTGGCCGTATCCCTTACGTTTGGATCTCAAACCAGTATGGAAACACTGGTGTTGAATTTACAAGGCTTAATGTTAATAACCCAGCAGGTTTAGTTTTTGGAAAGAGCGGCGCTGGCTTTAATACACTTGATCCTTTAATGCAGCCTAAGGAAGGAATGGCTGGCTTATCTGCTATCAAAACCTCTGAGGTTGATGTTACTGATAAAGACTTTAAGATGCCACAGATCCTCCGCATCAATGGCGCTGTCGACAAAACACTGCCTTTTGGCCTTACAGGAACTGTTGAAGCAATTTATTCAAAATCAATTAATGACATGGTTTATCAGGACCTTAACTTAAAAGCAGATCCTACTCTGGCTAATCCTGCTTTTTCAGGCAATAGAGTAATGTATTCTTCGACAAAAGTTAATTCAAACTTTACTAACGTCGTACTTATGAAGAATACAAGCGATGGCTTTTCTTATAGCTTAACTGGTCAGGTACAGGGTACATTACCTTTCGGTGTCTTTTTGAACGCTGCTTATACATATAATCGCTCAAAAGACCTTAACAGCGTTACTTCTAGCCAGGCTTATTCAAACTATCAGTATAACCCTGTTCAGACCGATCCTAATAACCCTACACTTGCTACATCAAACTTCGAAATTCGTCATAGAATTATGTTTGCTGTCTCTTATGGTTTCGAATATTTCAGCAATTATAAGACAACTGTTTCTTTATTCTATAATGGACAGTCAGGTCGCCCTTATTCATATACTTATGCTAGCAGTGTTAACGGCGATGGCGCTAATACTAACGACTTGCTCTATATCCCTACAGCTGATGAAGTAAGTAAAATGAATATGGGTAAAACCCAAACTACAGGTGGTAAAACTTTTTTTGTAGCAGATCCTACAATGAATGCTAATTTTGAGAAGTTTATTGAAAGTGATGATTATCTTAACAGCCACCGCGGCCAGATCATGGAACGCAACTCTTTAAGAGAACCATGGGTTAATATGCTTGACCTTAAACTTAGCCAGGAAGTTGCTCTCTTTGCTAATCACAAGGTTGAATTATCACTCGATATATTAAACGTTCTTAACCTTCTTAAGCGTGACTGGGGTTGGGTAAATACTATTCCTAACCAAAACTACAGCGTCTTAAGCTATACAAAGACCACAGGTGACAGTAAAGACGTCTATGGCTTTACTCAAGCAAAAGATGTTGTTACGAAGAATCCTAAAAATGATTTCTTCTCACCAGATGATCTTGCTTCACGCTTCCAGTTCCAGTTGGGTATTCGCTACGCATTCTAAGAAAGAGAACTGACCTTTTCATTTTTGAAAGCCTCTGGGATATTTCTCCCAGAGGCTTTCTGTTTTTTTTCTTGTCTGTTTTTCCCAGTTTATTCATCCCCTGTTATTACTTATGAATTTTGATCGTTTATAATTATCCATTCTTTTTGTAGTTTTAGCTTTCATAAATTATGGAGTATAGTAGTTGGGTAACTTTAATAAATTGGCTGACTTTGACTTTAGAAAGATTAAACTAGTACTTACAGATATCGATGGCGTCTGGACAGATGGGGGATTATTCTATTCCTCTGAAGGAATGGTAATGAAACGCTTTAATGTTAAAGATGGCATGGGTGTTAACCGCCTTAGAGATAGAGGAATTGAAACAGGTATTGTAAGTGGCGACAGATCAGATATAATTACCGCTAGAGGTCTTAGACTTAAACTTGACCTGATTTATATCGGAATTGCTGATAAAAAACAGGCTCTGGATGAAATTTGCCAAAAACGTAATCTGTGCTATGAAAATATAGCTTTTATTGGAGATGATGTTAATGATATTACAATGATAGAGAACGTAGGACTTTCAGCTGCTCCGGCAGATGCTGTGCCCGAAATAATAGAAATGGTAGATTACAAGTGCCAGAAAAAGGGGGGAGATGCTTGTTTCCGTGAATTTATTGAGATGATTATTCGAAATATAGATAAACAAATCGTTTCAGAAAACCAGGGAGTTCAATCTTTATGAAAAGAGTATTTTTGATCTTAACTATTGCATGCTCATTCTGCTTTGCCCAGCAAAACCGATATCCTTTAATTAAAGGTGAAATCGATAAAGGTAACTTTAAGAAGGCTACTTCAATGATCGATTCTGTACTGGAAGGCAATAAAAACCTTACAGCTGCAGAAATTGCTGATCTGGAATTTCAAAAGGAAAAGATGAACAGAATAAGGCTTGATTTTAAAAAAAATGAAGCCGATATGCTCTCTTATCTAAAAAAATATTATCCTGATGCTGATCATAAAACACTCGAGAAATTTGAAAAGGATAGGTCACTTGAATCAATGTTAATTGATGGCGAAAAAAAGTATTTCAATAGGGCTGCTCCAAATTTGTTTTTAATAAATAAGGAAGCTATCAAACAAAAAGAAAAAGTGCAGGGAGCCGAAACTGATGCACTCGACAAATTCCTTAGCAATCATATCCCCGAAGTAGTAAAAAATTCGGCCGCACAAAACAGTCGTGTAGTTAACCCCGTAAAAATGCAGATTACCTATACCTTGTCTGTAAAACCTAATGCTGTCCCCGATGGGGAAATTATTCGCTGCTGGCTTCCTTATCCAAGAGAACAACATGCTAGACAATCGGATATTAAACTCCTTTCTGTGAATTCAGATGAATATACAATAGCTGATAATAATAACCCTCAGCGCACTCTTTACTTGGAAAAAAAGGCTGTTAAAGATGAACCTACAGTCTTCAAGATGAAACTTAACTATACCTGCTCCTCTGAATGGTTTGATATTGATCCATCAAAAGTAAAACAATATGATACAAAATCTGACTTCTATAAAACCTTTACCTCTGAACGCGCTCCACATATTGTCTTTACTGATGAGATAAAAGAACTCTCAAAGAGAATTGTTGGAAACGAAACTAACCCTTATTTGAAAGCAAGACTCATATTTGAGTGGATAAGCAACAATATCCCTTGGGCCGGCGCAAGAGAGTATTCTACTCTTGATAATATTCCTGCATACTGCTTGCAGAACAAACATGGTGATTGTGGAATAAAAACATTGCTTTTTATGACACTTGCCCGCTATAATGGAATACCTGCTAAGTGGCAGAGTGGCTGGATGATGCATCCTGTAGAAAAGAACCTTCACGATTGGGGAGAGGCTTATTTTGAAGGCTATGGATGGGTCCCTGTTGATCAGTCCTTTGGTATTCAAAACTATTCAAGTGATCCTAAGGTTAAATACTATTTTACAAATGGTATCGATTCTTATCGCTTAATTGTAAATGACGACTTCTCTCAACCTTTATATCCAGCCAAAATTTATCCTAGAAGTGAAACCGTTGACTTCCAAAGAGGTGAGGTTGAATGGCGTTGTGGTAATCTCTATTTTGATAAATGGGATTATGATATGGATATAAAATACCTTTCAGAAGTTGTTGAGAAATAGTAAAATGTGCTTCGTGAAATCCCGTCATAAACTTTAATAACAACAATTTGATCTTCTCTTTAATAATAGGGGCGGAACTTGGTTCCGCCCCTAAAGATTATCATTTCTGCCTATACTTTTCTCTCAACTACAACCTAGAAGTAATCTGACTTCGGAAATTCTTTACTCCAGAACTAAATTACTCCGAAAATAATTTACTCCATAAAAAATAATTTACTCCATAAAATATACTTTCAATTATTGATTTTTTAATTTAATTTTTATAAATAGTAAACAAGTGTTTACTATTTATGTTGACCCGAGATTATGGCTAAATACAGCGGACTTTCACTGATAGATATGAAGAATTATTCCTTGCCAGCAGGGAACAGGGTAGATGCAGGCTTGAATCTTCGACAGATATATGCTGTTTTGCCACGCAATTCAAAAGGCGTTAGATTTGATATATATAACTATGAAATGCTCTTTAAGGATGAACCTACAAAAAGGATTATCAGAGAGGGGAATACTATCGGATGCTTTTATATCGAATCTCCAGGCATGCGCTCACTTCTTAAAAAATTGTCGGTCGATACATTTGAGATGCTTACGGCTGCAAGCTCTATTATACGTCCGGGTGTTGCAGAAAGTGGAATGATGCAGGAGTTTATTGCTCGTCATAAGGACCCTGCAAGGCGAAAATATCTTATGCCTGAACTGGAATTGCATCTGGGCGAGACTTATGGGGTAATGATTTATCAGGAGGATGTCCTTAAGGTGGCCCATCATATTGCAGGCCTTTCACTCGAAGAGGCCGATCTGCTTAGAAGAGCAATGAGTGGGAAAATGCGCTCGCAGAAGATGATGCAGACTCTTATGGAAAGATTTTTTAACTCTTGCAAGGAAAAGGACCTTAGTGAGGAAAACTCCAGGGAATTGTGGCGCCAGATAGAATCCTTTGCCGGTTATGCATTCTGTAAGGCTCATAGCGGGTCTTTTGCTCTTATGTCTTTTCAAATGGCTTATCTGAAGGCCCATTATCCATCTGAATTTATCTCTTCGGTCTTAACCAATCAGGGAGGATTCTATGCGCCTGCTGTCTATATACAGGAAGCTAAACGCCTGGGACTGAAGGTTCTGCTCCCATCTGTTAATGAAAGTACTTATGAATATGCCGGCAAGGATGATAAGGTTCAACTGGGCTTTATGGCAATTAAAAACTTTTCTTATAATTCTGCTGAAAGAATTATAAGAGCCAGAAAGCAGAATGGGCCTTTTCTAAGTTTATCTGATTTCCTGATAAGAACATCAGCCGCTTATGAAGAAAGCGCTCTTCTGATTAAATGTGGTGCAATGGACTGCTTTAAGAAAACAAGACCCGCCCTTATGCGTTTGCTCGATATTTATTTCCACCGCCGGAAAATACTAGAAAAAGGCTCGGGTGACTTGTTTATAGATGAGACTATTAAAATGGAAGAGGAAATCGCAACCGATACTCAATATAGTGACGAGGAGATCTGTGCCATAGAGTATGAAACTTTTGGCTATATGTTAAGAAAACATCCTCTGGAATTCTTTACTGGCAGCAGTAGTCTTAAAACGTTTGCTGAAAGCAAATCTCCAATTATTCTAGCCAAAGACTTGCCTAAATATTCTGGCCGCTATATTAAAATGATGGGCTGGTATATGACTTCAAAGAGGATCAGAACTAAAAAAGGCGAGATCATGAAATTCCTTTCTCTTGAGGACTTGACCGGTACATTTGAAGCTATACTTTTTCCGAAAACATATATGCAGTATGCTGAATACACTGTATCAATGGGACCATACCTTATTGAAGGCATGGTAGATAAAGAGGGGGGAAATAATCTTATAGTTAATAAGCTCGAAATACTTTCTTCTGAAAAGATTAAACTTTCTATGCAAAAAGATAGCGTAGAGAATAACTACTATGGCGATGTTGAAACTGTAACAGAAGAAGAAATGTTTATTTCGCACACTCTGGATAATGAAAAATTGCAAAAGGCATATATGACAAGCACAGGATTAGCCTCATAAAAATAGAAAGCTTAGAAATCTCGATAGTTTGGTAGGATCAAGTGCTGAAAATAAAAAAAACTATACTGTACTTAGTATAGTTTTTTTGAAAAGTTAAATTCTTTTATAAATAAGTCTTTATTTATAGTTGGTAAATTGCGCGGGGAAAGTAAGATCTGCACTTTTCACCAAGTTAATAACAGCCTGTAAATCATCAAGTTTTGGAGCTGTAACTCTTATCTGCTCATCCATTATCTGAGCATTTACTTTTATTTTGGAATCCTTAATCAGCTTTACAACATGCTTTGCATTTTCTTTAGATATTCCATTCTGAAGAGTAATTTGCTGCCTAACCCTCCCGCCTGAAGCTGGCTCAACTTCTTCAAGCTTCATCGTCTTAAGCGATATGTTCCTTTTTATGAACTTTGACTGAATTATATCAATGCTGGCTTTAAGCGAATAATCATCTTTTGTATTAATGGAAATGTATTTGTCTTTTTTATTCAGCTCAATCTCGGTATGTGAATCCTTAAGATCATATCTTTGCTGAATTTCTTTTATTGCCTGATTTACAGCGTTATCGACTTCCTGAAAATCAATTTCAGAGACAATATCAAAAGAATGATTTTGTGCCATATTATAAAACCGAAATTATTATTGTCGGGGCGAGAGGATTCGAACCTCCGACCTCCTGGTCCCGAACCAGGCGCTCTAACCGGGCTGAGCCACGCCCCGAAAAAATACTTTGACTTAAAAGCCCATCTGTCACTGCATGAAAGATGATACGTAAATATAAAAATTCTTGAACTTAATAAAAAACACTAATTAATTTTTTTTGCTTTGAAATTTTAATTCATATATATTGGATCTATGGATACTGGGTTCTTGTCAAAAAGATAACTGCTATCCGCAAAACAAAGAATTCTGAGGGGAATCGCATGAAAAAAGCAACTATTGCAAGTGTTGCCTTCTTTGTTCTTTCTATATTCAATTCATCCTTTGCTCAGCTTGCCAAAAATAGCTGGAGCTTTGGCTTCGGTTTTAAATATCCTAGATATTTGAATACAGGCTTGACTCCTACTGAGAGAAATTTTGGCAGTTTTGCCACTCTGGAGAGGGATTTTTCGGAACACGTAGGACTTAGGTTGAATACTAATTTCCTTCATCTCGAAGGACATTATTTAGGAAGTACACAGAAGACAAATCTGCTTGCTCTTAACTATGAGCTTCTATATAAATTTGTTCCGTGCGAAGCTGTTTCTCCATATGTCGTTGCAGGTCTGGGAAATATTCTTTATAAATTTACTGAAGCACTTAATGCCCAGTATGAAAAGAAACTCTATCTTGATTATCAGATCAACCTTGGCGTTGGTGCACAATGGCGCATAGGTGATGATTGGAATATCATAACAGAAATGAATTATCATACGGCTGCTAATAATTCCTTAGATGGCGTGGTAAATGCAACAAACGGTCTCTTAAGTACAATGAATGATACTTATCTCGGACTAACCTTCGGTTTTCAGTATTATTTCTCTAAAGGTGAGCCTTCAAAACTCTGTGATTTGTACAACGGCCTTTCTTCTCAGGAGCAGGGAGTTGACTATGACAGAATAGAAAGCATTGTACGTAAATATCAATCTAGACCCCTGGAAACAGTTGACTATGATAAGATTGATTCAATTGTAAAAAAATATCAACCTGCTACTGTAACTGCAGCAAATATGCCTGCTGAGAATTGGGTACTCATGGGTGTTACATTTGATCCTAATAGTTCAAAGTTCAAAACTGAGGCTTATCCTATCCTTTATTTTGCGGCTCAGACTTTGCTTCAGAATCCGGATCTTAAAGTTGAAATACAGGGCTATACAGATAATACAGGGCCGGATATGTTTAATCTGAACCTTTCTTTGCAAAGAGCAAATACTGTTAAGGACTATCTGGTTTCACATGGGATCGCTGCAGATAGATTATCTGCTGTTGGTTTTGGATCTAAAAATCCCGTGGCAGACAATCAAACAGCAGCTGGAAGAATTCTTAATCGTAGAATAGAGTTTAAGGTTATTAAGTAAAATGTTTTTTTAAAGCAGCTTTCGCTGTCTTAATTTTGTGGGTCGCTCTTTTGTGACCCTTTTTTGTAACTGTAAAGTTTTTTTATGTGCGAGTTTATTTGTCTGTTTGACTTTCGTTTTTCACCTCTATACTTTATTTTTATTACATGATGAAAAGAATATTATTATTCATACTACTATTTTCTGGGGTATGCCTTTCGCAAACTCTTACATTCGAAGAAGTTCTGGACGTTGCAAAAGGACAGCTTAATATCCCTGCTCTTAAAGAAATACGAAACTTGTTCCCTAAAGATTTTGTAGTTACAGCTCTTGATATTGGTGACTTTTCCGGCGACAATAAAAACGATTTTGCAATTGCTATTAAACCACATAGGTCTAATAGAAAAATTAATATCTATCTGTTTTGTGATTCTTTAGACAATTATACTTTAATCCACAGCGATACAATGGAATTTGTTGAGCTGCCAATTGAAATTGGTTTTAGCATTTCAAAAGAGGTTTGCTTTGTTACTCAAAAATTAAAAGATAAAAACTGGGAGATTACAGGATATTCTTTCCAACATAATGAGCTCTCTTTCGTTGACCATTATGATACTGATGTAAAAAATATAAAAAAATTCCAGATAGGCGAAGAGGTCTATAATAACTTTAAGACACTTCATAGCTTCGTCGGATATTATGACGTCTCTACACTTGGCGACTACAAGAAAAATAATTTCCTTTATCATCCCGTTTATGACCGTAGGCGTAACTTGTATGAATCATATACTCGCTCGGCTTTAATTGATAATACCTGGAAATGGGACATTAATGATAGTGATCTGACTGATATCTATGGGAGGATCGACCTCTCGAAGGAAAATGGCATTCTTATAACAGATCTGAGATTTAACGAAGACTTCCTTAAGAAAATAGATTCGTCATACACAAATTCTGTACAGATTTTTTTCGACAGATCGACAAAAAGACTTGATGGAATTGTTAAGAAAAATCCAAAATTTAGAGAGAGCATAGATCAGGATATAGCTTCTGTAAGCTTGACATTTAAGATATCCGATATGGATAATGCAGGCTTTTCTACAAATATGGGAAACAATTATTCAAAATCGGCCGATGAGAATATAAAACTTAGCTATATTAAAGATAAAGACCTGATCTGCAGAGTTAGAATCCCAATTAGCGCTTTTAATATTTCTTCAAAACAAAATGAGATGGGTGTATTCTTTCAGATTGCATTAAAAATGAAAAACGGGGAGAAAATTCTTCTTACAAATTCAAATGGATATTCTGAAGATCCATCTTCCTATGGAAGAATTCTTTTCCTCGAAGATGGAGAGTATTATGGATCTGTAGATAATTATAGGTTCTTAGAACTAGCTAAAAAGCTTTCAACAAACGGCCTTGCACCTGGCATAAGTCAGCCATAAGAATTCTTGGTATTTGTAATTCAATAATTAGAATCAGTAATTGTAAACTAAGTTTTTAAAACAAGTGTTTTTATTCACTTTACTTTTTAATCAAAAACCTATAACTTTGCAAAAGAAATTGACCTTTTAATTTATCCCTGAGAGGAAAGAAAGGATAAAAGATGTTTTATAAATATTTCAAAATAAATTAGGAGAACCTCTGCGACCTCATTTTTTTGGTCAAGGAGGCTTTTTTGTATATGAACATAAAAGCAAAAATAGTTGATCCAAAAGGTATGAACAGGACTATTACACGTCTTGCTCATGAAATTCTCGAAAGGAATAAGGGGACACAAAACCTTGCTCTTATTGGAATGCGCACACGCGGAGAATTCATTTGTAAGAGGATCTTCGATAAGATCAAAGAAATTGATAATTCTGAACCTGCTTATGGAGTGCTGGATATTACATTATACCGGGACGATTTTCGCAAAAGGTTAAAACAGCCAGAGGTCTCTGTTACTAATATAACTTTCGATATTAATGAAAAGGATATTGTACTTGTCGATGACGTCCTTTATACAGGTAGGACTGTTCGCTCTGCTCTCGATGCCCTGATGGATTTGGGTAGACCTAGTACTATTCAGCTTTGTGTGCTGGTTGACCGCGGTCATCGTGAACTCCCTATTAGAGCTGACTTTATAGGTAAAAATATCCCAACCTCAATTAATGAGGAAGTCAAAGTTAAAATGAAAGAATTTGACGATGAGGATGCTGTCTATTTAATTGAGACACCTACTGATTAGTATTTTTGGCGAAACTTGGTTTCGCCTTTTCTTTAAAAATCATTAAAGCAAACTTTTTGAGAGAATAAACCATGCCCTTATTTAGTAGACATTTATTAGGATTACAGGGAGTTCCAAGGGAAGATATTCAATTAATACTCGATACTGCGGTGACTTTCCGCGAGGTACTCGAAAGACCCATAAAGAGGGTACCAACCCTTCAGGGAAAAACAATTGTAAATCTTTTCTTCGAGAATTCTACGCGTACAAGAATTTCTTTTGAACTTGCACAGAAAAGGCTTTCAGCCGACATTGTTAACTTTTCCACTTCTACAAGTAGTACGAAAAAGGGAGAGACTTTTAAGGATACTGTAAAGAATATTGAAGCAATGAAGGTCGATATGATCGTCGTTAGACACGCATCCTCTGGTGTTCCGCAGTATCTGACCAGAATCTCAAATGCAAATATTATTAATGCCGGTGATGGAGCACATGAGCACCCTACACAGGGACTTCTGGATATGTACTCAATTCGGGAAAAGTTTGGAAAGATAGAAGGTCTGAAAGTCTGTATAGTCGGTGATATCTCCCATAGCCGTGTCGCACTTTCAAATATCTTCGGACTTAAAACCATGGGAGCAGATGTCTCTGTTTGCGGTCCTGCTACAATGATCCCTAGATGTATTGAAAAACTCGGCGTTAAGGTTGTCCATAGCATTGATCAGGCAATTGAACAAAATGATGTACTGAATGTTTTAAGAATTCAGCTTGAACGCCAGGCCGGCGCTTCTTTCCCTTCACTTAGAGAGTACCATAATTATTTCGGCATTACATCTGAGAGATTGGAAAAATTCAATAAGAATATCGTAATTCTTCATCCGGGACCCATAAACCGCGGAGTTGAACTTTCTTCCGATGTTGCAGATGGACCTTTTCAAATAATACTTGACCAGGTCACAAATGGCGTGGCTGTAAGAATGGCTGTACTTTATTTACTAGGAACTTTAAATACCAGGGAATCAAGATGAAAATTGTTATAAAGAATATTACTCTCTTTAACCCGTATCAAAACTTAAATAAAAAAGCTGATCTTTTAATTATTGATGGTACTATTACAAAGATCGGCTCAATTTCTGCTGGAGAATCTGAAGGCGCTAGAGTTTTCGAATTTGATAACAAGATCTGCACTCCTGGCTTATTTGATATGCATGTGCATTTAAGAGAACCGGGCAGGGAAGACGAGGAGACTGTTATTACTGGTAGCAATAGCGCTGCTGCTGGTGGTTTTACAGGAATCGCTTGTATGCCGAATACAACACCAGCTATCGATTCTGCCGAAGTGGTAAACTTCATTAAACAAAAAGCAAAACTGCACCTTGTCGATGTATTTCCTGTTGGTGCTGCAAGCTGTGGCCGTAAAGGGGAATCTCTTTCTCCTATGGCCGAATTATTTGAGGCCGGAGTCGTTGGCTTCTCTGACGATGGAAGTGTCATCAAAAGTGCAAAACTTCTTAGATTTGCCTTGGAATATGCTGGAATGTATAACCTCCCTGTCATTGAACACTGTGAAGATGAGTCTCTTGCTGGTGGTGCAATGAATGAAGGCTTTACTTCTACTTTCTTAGGCTTACCTGCTATGCCCTCTGTTGCCGAGGATTTGATCGTAATGCGTGATATTATCCTATCTGAATATACTGGAAGTAAAATTCATATTGCCCATATTAGCACAAAGAATGCTGTTGAAATGGTACGCCTGGCTAAACAAAAGGGCATAAAAGTTACTTCTGAGGTAACACCACACCACTTTACACTTACCGAAGAGGCTCTTAAGTCATACGATACTAATACGAAGATGAATCCTCCTCTAAGGACCAAAGATGATGTTGAAGCAATACTTGAAGGATTGAAAGATGGTACAATTGATATAATTGCCAGCGACCATGCCCCACATTCGATCGAAGAAAAAGAAATGGAATTTGTTGATGCACCAAATGGTATTGTCGGACTTGAAACTGAATTGGGATTGGCTTTAAGTGAATTGCTGCATAAGAAAGTGCTTTCCTTGGAGCAGATAATTGAAAAAATGGCGATAAACCCTAGAAAAATATTAAACCTGCCTGTCCCGCAGATTCGTGAAGGAGAACTGGCTAATCTCACATTTATTGATCCTGATCAAATATGGACCGTCGATGTTAAGTCATTTAAATCAAAATCTAAAAATTCTCCCTTCGATAAACGCCTTTTGACAGGAAAAGCTTTAGCTGTAATAAATAAAAAACAAATGTATTTTGAGGATAAATTCTTCGATATATAAGTCTGATTTATATTATCATATTTAGTACCATTTTTTTAGTACCCGTTTGCTAAAAATCCGGTTAGAATCGATCTTAATTCTATTGCTAACCGGATTTCTTTTTTCACCATCCTTTCCATAGTTTTTTGCTACTACTATTTGCCCTTTATCTCAAATTGACTGAGCCGATAATAATCCAATTAAGCTATTTTTTGAAAAACAATTCGGGAGTAAGCGTTGTAGCAAAAACTACTTATCTTTAGAGTTTTAACTATAATTTACATATAAATTAAAAAAGTAAGGCTAATTCTGAAAAATACTTGATAATATTATCATCTTGTCGTATATTTGGTTTAAATTCATGTGCTAAGGATTTTAACCAGAATCCGTATAATGCAGAATTTTAGAGTATACAACTCCTTTAGACTTCAAGACCCCAAAAGGGCTTCCAAATATCCAGAAAAGATCTCTCTTTTGTGATCTTTTTAACCACTGCATTTGAATAATAGCATTTACTAAAAATTTAAATATTTGAAACTACTACTCTTTGAATTTCTATGTTATAGAAAGAGTGTATAAAAATAGACGGAGTGAAATATGCAGGAGTATTCCTTTTTACCAAAGCCGCAAGGATTATATGATCCGGGGTTTGAACATGATAGCTGCGGTGTCGGCTTTATAGCAAATATAAAAGGGAAAAAATCTCACGAGCTAATCAGAAATGGAGTACAAATTCTGGAAAACTTGAGCCATAGAGGCGCTTGTGGCTGCGACCCTCTTACAGGCGATGGCGCTGGAATTATGATTCAGATACCAGATGGGTTTTTCCGAAAGAATTCTGCAAAGCTTAATATTGATCTTCCAATGGAAGGCTATTATGGCGTGGGATTTATTTTCCTCCCTCAGATTTTGGAAGAAAGAAGTAAAATTGAACTATGGTTTGAACGTATTATACGTGAAGAAGGACAGAAATTCCTTGGCTGGCGTGAGGTACCACATGATAGTTCTCAAATTGGAACTGTTGCCCGTTCGGTTGAACCAGTACTTAGACAAATTTTTATTGGACTTGGAAGCTCTACAAAACCCGAAGATTTTGAAAGAAAACTCTATATAATAAGAAAACTGATCTGGAATAAAGTCGACCAATCTGATCTTTACCAGAAAAACTTTTTCTACATCGCCAGCCTTTCTAGTCGAACTATTGTTTATAAAGGACAACTTCTTGCAAGACAGTTGGATCAGTACTATCCAGACCTTGCTGACCCTGAAATGAACTCTGCAATTGCTATGATTCATTCAAGATACAGTACTAATACATTCCCTACATGGGCTTTGGCTCACCCATATAGAATGATTGCTCATAACGGAGAAATTAATACTCTAAGAGGAAATGTCAACTGGATGCACGCCCGCGAAATTCAGTTGCAGAGTGATATCTTTAAAGATGAAATTAAGAAGATCCTCCGCGTTGTTGCTCCTAATAAAAGCGATTCAGCTTCATTTGATAATGTACTTGAAATGCTTGTCATCTCCGGCCGCTCAATCCCTCATGCAATGATGATGATGATCCCAGAGGCTTGGAAGGAAGATAGGACAATGACTCAGGAAAAAAAGGATTTCTACAAATACCACTCCTGCCTGATGGAACCATGGGATGGACCTGCTTCAATTACTTTTTCTGATGGCCGCTATGTCGGAGCTGTTTTGGATAGAAATGGTTTAAGACCTTCCAGGTATTGGGTTACTAAAGATGACACAGTTATTATGGCTTCTGAATCTGGCGTTCTGCCCATTGAGCCAGAGAATGTTGTACTTAAAGGGCGTCTTCAGCCTGGGAAAATGTTTCTGGTCGATACTCAATTAGGAAAAATAATTGATGATGATGAACTAAAACATCATTATGCAACCCGAAATCCATATGGTAAATGGCTAAAAGAAAATATGATTGAGATTGATGACCTTCCGCAACCAAAAGAAATATATGGATTAGATGAAAATACTTTAATTCAACGCCAAAAAACATTTGGCTATACACTCGAGGATTCGAAGCTGATTATTCAGCCCATGGCAATTCAGGGACAAGAAGCTATTGGATCTATGGGGAATGATACCCCTCTGGCACTTTTAAGCTATAGGACAAAACTTCTCTATAATTACTTTAAACAAATGTTTGCTCAGGTTACAAATCCTCCGATCGATCCAATTCGTGAAGAGATTGTTATGTCTTCTGATATTCTTCTTGGCCGTGAGGGAAATTTACTAAAGGAAATTCCTGAAAATTGCCGTAGGTTAAGGGTTACTCACCCAATAATTAATAACAGGAGTCTGGAGAAAATTCGTGAATTAAACAAACCTGGATTAAAAAGTAAGACTGTCTCAGCTGTTTTTCGGAAAAAAGATGGGCCAAAAGGTTTAGAAAAAAGACTTGAGAAAATCTTTAAAGAAACAGATCAGCTTATTAAACAAGGTTATTCGATTGTTATTCTCTCCGATAGAGATGTAAATGAGATGAATGTGCCAATCCCTGCTTTGCTGAGCTGCGCTGGACTTCATCACCATCTTGTTCGCAAAGGTACAAGAACAAAAGTAAGTATTGTTGTTGAGACTGGTGAAGCACGTGAAATGCATCATTTTGCCGTCCTCTTTGGCTATGGCGCCGAAGTTATTAATCCATACCTTGTATTTGAAACTATGGGCCATGAGATAAAAAAAGGCCTATATCCTGATAATCTCTCATATGAAAAGGCCGAACAAAACTTCTTGAAGGCCTGCAAAAAAGGCATTTTCAAGATTATGGCTAAAATGGGGATTTCAACGTTGCAATCTTACTGTAATGCACAAATTTTCGAAGCCGTAGGATTAAACGAAGAATTAGTAGAAAAATACTTTACCGCAACTCCATCTAGAATCGGTGGAATTGGAATTCCTATCATTGCAGAAGGTGCAATAAAGCGGCATAACCAGGCATATTCAAAAACTAACGATATTGATGTAAATACTCTTCCTTCAGGCGGAGAATATAAATGGCGCATTGATGGAGAATACCATCAGTATAATCCTCAAACTGTTGCTCTTCTGCAGCAGGCAGTTAGAACAGGTGATTTTAAGATTTACCTTGACTATGCAAAAATCGTAAATGAAAAAACTACGAATCTTACGACTTTGCGAAGACTATTGAAATTTAAGAAAACTAATCCTATTGCTCTTGAGGAAGTTGAACCTGTCTCCGAAATTGTTAAACGCTTTGCTACTGGTGCCATGAGCTACGGCTCAATTTCTAAAGAAGCTCACGAGACTCTTGCAATTGCAATGAACCGCCTCGGTGGCTTTTCAAATACGGGTGAAGGAGGAGAAGATCCCGAACGGTATTTAATAGATGAAAGTGGAGATTCAAGAAGAAGTAGAATTAAACAGATTGCCCCTGGCCGCTTTGGCGTTACAATTGAGTACCTGGTCAATGCCGATCAGTTGCAAATTAAAATGGCACAGGGCGCAAAACCTGGCGAGGGAGGACAACTCCCAGGCCATAAGGTTACTTCGCAAATTGCAAAGACACGCCACACTATTGCTGGTGTAGGCCTTATTTCTCCTCCTCCACATCATGATATTTATTCGATTGAGGACCTTGCACAATTGATCTATGATTTAAAAAATGCAAATCCAAAGGCCGATATTAGCGTGAAATTGGTCTCTGAGGCAGGTGTTGGTACTATTGCTGCTGGAGTGGCTAAAGCAAAAGCCGATCACATCCTAATTAGCGGATATGAAGGTGGAACCGGCGCTTCTCCTCTTACTTCGATTAAACATGCAGGGATGCCTATGGAACTCGGTATTGCCGAGACTCAGCAGGTCCTTGTATTAAATGACCTCAGAGGACGGGTAAGGCTTCAGGCAGACGGACAGATAAAAACTGGCCGCGATGTGGTAATTACTGCAATGTTAGGTGCAGACGAATTTGGATTTGCAACTTCTGCTCTGGTCTCAATGGGATGTACTCTTCAGCGTAAGTGCCACTTGAACTCGTGTTCTGTGGGAATTGCAACACAGGATGAAGAATTAAGGAAGAATTTTGCTGGCAAACCTGAGCATGTGATCAATTTCTTTCATTTTGTTGCTGAAGAAGTACGTATGATTATGGCAGAGCTAGGCTTTAGAAAATTCGAGGAACTGATTGGGCGTGTCGATCTTCTTGAAGCCGAAGAACTACCTGAACACTGGAAGGTTAGCGGAATCGACTTTACAAGAATATTACACAGGCCACAGGTTACTCCTAACGTATCTATACGCCATGTAGCAAAACAGCTTCACGAGCTTGATAAGGCTAGTGACTTAAAACTAATTGAAGCTTGTAGAGATGCTATTGAAAACAAAACTCCTGTTAAGTTTAGCTCAAAGATCAGTAATACGGATCTTGCCGTTGGCGCAATGCTAAGCTCCGAGATTGCTAGAAGATATTCCCTTAAAGGCTTAAAAGAAGATACTATTCAAATAGATTTCGAGGGATCTGCTGGACAAAGCTTTGGCGCTTTTCTTTCAAAGGGGGTCACTCTTACACTTGAGGGAGATGCTAATGATTATGTGGGTAAAGGCTTATCTGGAGGAAAAATTATTATTTATCCGCCTAAAAAATCAACATTTATTCCAGAGAATAATATCATTGTCGGAAATGTTGTCCTTTATGGAGCTACTTCTGGAGAAGTCTATTTCAGAGGTCTGGCCGGGGAAAGGTTTGCTGTAAGAAATAGTGGCGCTAATGCTGTTGTCGAAGGAATTGGCGACCATGGCTGCGAATATATGACCGGTGGAAGAGTCGTCATTCTAGGCCCTACGGGCAAGAATTTCGGGGCCGGTATGAGCGGTGGAATTGCTTATGTATGGAATAGAGTTGGCAGTTTTCAAAAACTTTGCAATCAGAATATGGTCGAACTTTATTCTGTTGAAGATGAAAAAGATGAAGCTGAATTGTGGGCGATGATTGAAAAGCATTTGCGCTATACAAATAGCTCTCTTGCTAGACAAATACTTTCAGATTGGAAGGAAATTCTTCCACAGTTCATAAAGGTTTTTCCAAAAGAATATAAAAGGGTTATCGAAGAGGAGAGTGCAAAGCAATTGCATGATGCTGAGTCCTCAGAAATCTTAAATAATGTCAGAGGTTGATTATGGGAGAAGTAAAAGGATTCCTGAAATATAAAAGAAAAGGTTTTGAAAAAGAAACTGTCGAGCAAAGAACTAAGCATTTCAATGAGTTTGTAAAACTCTTGCCAGATGAGAACTTAAGAGAGCAGGGTGCCCGTTGTATGGATTGTGGTATCCCATTTTGCCAGTCTGGCTGTCCTATTGGTAATGTCATCCCTGATTGGAATGACCTTGTCTATAATGACAAATGGTATTTTGCTCTTGAACGGCTCCTTAGCACAAACAATTTCCCTGAATTTACTGGTCGCCTTTGCCCTGCTCTATGCGAAAATTCTTGCGTGCTGGCTATTAACCAACCAGCCGTAACTATTAAAAATATTGAGCTAGCTATTATTGAGAAAGCCTATAGCGAAGGATGGATAAAACCCAAAGCTCCTAAATTCAGAACTGGAAGAAAAGTTGCTATTATTGGTTCTGGCCCCTCTGGCCTTGCATGCGCCGACCAATTAAATAAGTATGGCCACTTTGTTACTGTCTTTGAAAAGAATGAAAAACCTGGAGGGCTTCTGGCCTTAGGTATTCCTGATTTTAAACTCGATAAAAAAGTAATCTCTAGAAGAATCGCAATTATGGAAGAAGAGGGGATTATTTTTAAGACAGGTATTAATGTTGGCTACGATATTTCTGTAAAAGAACTAAAAAGAAAATTTGACGCTGTCGTCCTCTGCGGCGGAGCTGAGCAGCCTAGGGATCTTCCTGTTCCTGGACGTGGACTTGATGGCATTTATTTTGCCCTGCAGTTTCTATCTCAGCAAAATAGGGTAAATGCTGGTTGGGATATTGATCCACTAAAGCTTATTAATGCTAAGGGTAAAAGGGTTGTAGTCTTAGGCGGCGGAGATACAGGCAGCGACTGTATTGGTACTTCAATAAGACAGGGAGCAGTATCAGTGCAGAATTTTGAATTACTGTCTCCACCTCCAAAGGAAAGAGCATCTGATAATCCATGGCCACAATGGGCTTTTATTCAAAGGACTTCCACTTCACATGAAGAGGGCTGTGAAAGGGAGTATTTAGTCTTGACTAAAAAGTTTTCTGGTGAGCAGGGAAAAGTTAAAAAACTTCACTGTGTAAAAGTGGAGTTCACACCTAAAGATTCAA
Organism: Bacteroidota bacterium; assembly: GCA_030706145.1. GTDB lineage: Bacteria > Bacteroidota > Ignavibacteria > Ignavibacteriales > SURF-24 > JAUZPB01. The sequence continues at coordinate 35,625 of JAUZPB010000007.1, read as the reverse complement.
TCACTGGTAGAAGAGAAATGCGGGAAATTCCAGGAAGTGAGTTTGAGGTTAAAGCTGATTTAGTATTGCTTGCCCTGGGGTTTTTAGGACCAGTAAAGACGGGACTTATCTCTGATCTTAAGCTTGAGCTTGATGAAAGAGGGAATGTTAAAACTGATGCTAACTTTATGTCCAGCGTACCAGGCATTTTTTCTGCTGGTGATATGCACCGGGGACAGTCTCTTGTTGTCTGGGCAATAAAGGAAGGTAGAAATGCAGCTGAAGGAGTTAATAGATTTTTAAGCTAATGGATTTTTGGGTTCATCACTTTATATTTGTCGAAACTAATTCTGTTCCTTTTCTTTGAGTAAAGTTTTTGCATCAAAAAAAGGGATTATGCGCACTTACTTTGGGCATATCCCTTTTATTTTCTGAAAGAGAGTTACTTGTTTTTTTTTGTTGACATTAACTTATTTTGGTATATGAATATGCCTATATCTTATTGCTATAGCTGTTAACTTTGTTGCTATGTATTTTTCAGAGCTTGATTTTCCTAATATAAGATCTGTTGCCAGATCTCCTTTTTTTCTTTCTATATAATTTTGTTTTACAGAGATTATTGCATCTGCCCCAATGTCCATAGCTTGTTTTTTTAGTTTTCTAAGCAATTCTTCTGTACTCGAATTTTGTACACCTTCGGCTTCTAGAAAGGCTAGTTGTTGAAAATCTTTATCTTCTGGTGGTATGCTTTCCCAGTACACCTCAATGTCGTAAGTCTTTTCATCGTAACTTATTTGCCCGATTGGAGTAATGTTTGTCTGAATGTTGTTGCCATATCCGCATCCCCAATACTGTGCAAAAATGAGTAGAACAAGTACTTTTTTCATAGCAGGTTCCCTGTAGCTTTACTTATAAACATAGATCGTTTCTTGTGTCGTTTAATAAACAAAGAACATACCAAGGCAAAGAGTATCTATTATTTTCGATAAATCAATTCGAAAGTGCTATTTCTGTACAGAAATTAGTACAGATCAAAATAAAAAGGCAGACAATCTTCTTTTGGAAATTGCCTGCCTTTTATCTCTTTAATAACTTGCTATTACAAAGTAGAAAATTGCGCCTGCGTTCTACCTTATCAATATCATCTTTCTGGTCTCAACATAATTACCTGCTCTTAGCTGGTAGAAGTAAATACCACTTGGAAGGTTTGAAGCATCAAACCTAACATTATAACTTCCAGCAGTTTCAAATCTGTTTACAGGCTCAGAGACTTCATTTCCAAGGACATCAAATATTTTTAATGTAACAATATTACCTTCTGCTATCGAATAATTTATTATAGTTGATGGGTTAAATGGATTTGGATAGTTTTGCCTTAGTTTATAGTCCCTAATAGCTAATGTGCTGTTGTTACTACTATGGGAATTTACATCCGTTGTACCACTAAAATATCCAGTTGCAATAACGGTTCCCCAATCACCAGAAACCCAGGCAGAAGAATCATTATAGACCTTTAACCCAAACAAGTTGTATCCAGTAAATGAAAATTCATTTGTCCAATTTGTTCCTGAATTAGAACCATGTAAAACTACACCGCTATCTCCAATAGCCCATAGTGAATTGTTAGATGTGCCGCTTACAACATAAAGATCAACAGTTGCAGGAACAGTAACTTTTGACCAGGTTGTCCCTGAATTCATAGTCTTTAGAATTACTCCGCCACTTCCTGCGCAGTATCCATTGCTCAAATCAACAAAGTCAACAGAGTACAACTTTGAGCTAACTGGTGAGATTTGCTTGTTCCATGTAGTACCACCATCTGTGCTATGCAGAATAATTCCGTTGTCACCTGCAATCCATCCGTTCTTCGAATCTTTAAATTTAATTCCATAAAGTATTCCTGTAACTCCGGAAGTCTGCTGTTTCCAAGTCTTTCCTGCATCTGTTGTGTGAAGTACAACACCCAGATCACCGCATGCCCATCCGTTTTGCTGATCAATAAAACTTATGCTTAGAAGTGTTGTTGTAACATATGTAGGTTGCTGAATCCAGCTTTTACCTGCATCTGAGGTATGAAGCAGAACACCTCCGTCTCCAACGCACCACAAGTTGTCCTTATCTGTTTGATCGGCTCCATAGAATGAATCGCCTGTTACACCATTTACTATCTTTGTCCACGTGTTTCCACCATCTGTCGTTTTTACAATGTTGCCATATTCTCCCACACCAAACCCATTTAACTTATCTGAAAATGTAAGCCAGTTTATACTTGAATTCATACCATCATTCAAATATTTCCAGGTGGATATTATCTTTTTGTCCGCTATGACTCCAAACTCACCTACAGCCATTAAACCTGATTGGTATTGCCCTAGTCCGTAAAAAGAGGCATATGTAAAAGGAGCCTCTAATGTCCAACTATCACCTGCATTTACTGAATGTAGTAGTGTTCCATTATCACCACTTATCCAAAAATCAGTTGCAGACAAAAATGTAATGTCATTTAGACCATAAGTCGTTCCTGAAGTAACTTTTGACCAGTTTTGTCCCGAATTTTTCGTAACGAATATTGTCCCGTTGTCTCCAACAATAAATCCTGTAGTCGAACTAATAAACTTAATTGTTGATCCGGTGGTACCTGTGGTCGACTGCTGTGTCCAATTTGTGCCTCCATTGCTTGTATGCAAAACGATTCCACCTGTACCTACAGCCCATCCTTCGTCTTTAGAAATAAAATAAACGCTCGTTAGGTTGTATGGCTTTGAGGAGGGGAGTGTTTGTGTGTTCCATGTTGTACCGCCATTTGTTGTATGGATAATTAACTTTGAATCTCCAACAGCCCAACCGTTATTTTTATCTGTAAAAAATACGCCATTAAGTCCCGATGCTTCATTACTCTTTAGTCCGCTGATTTGCTCATTCCAGTCACGTCCATTAACTGTATGAAGTATCATTGCGTTATCACCAACTATCCATGCTGTAACTGAATCAACAAGAACAATACTTCTGAGATTGTCTGTTACTGCTTCATATTGAACGTTCCATGAAGCTCCTTGATCTGAAGTAAAGAGTATTGTTCCATAATCACCAACTGCATATCCATATTTTTCATTATAAAAAGCAACATCCCACAAAGTGTTTCCCTGCGGCTTTGGATTCTGCCATCTCCAATCTCCGGCAGTCATTATTGAGTTAATAAGTAATATGATTGTAAAGATTTGTGTTTTCATTATTTTCCCTTGATAAACACATTAAAAAAAAGGACTCCTATTTGGGAGGTGATTTTATTGAAAATTCCCAATTAGAAATCCTAAAATTGTCATAAAACGGAATTAGATTCCTATACCAATACCCCCTGAAAAACTGTAAGATGAAAAATCATTATAGTTGTCATTGGATTGGTTCCTGACATAACCTGCGCCTGCAATTATGTCGAGTGAGAAGTTTCCGAAAATATTTACTGGTCTGGAAATAAATAAATCGATTGAACTGTTTAGATCTTTTCTGTGATCATTTATTTTTTCTCCATCAATATTCAAGGCTGGCGCTTCGAAATTCTTTTGGGTTAGTGCTATTTCTGCCATCATCTGTAAGCCAAGAAAAAGGGGATGACTAAACTTTAATCTTCCATCAGGACCATCATAGCTAAAAAAGTCATTATATATATCTTCATTCATCCCGGCATCATTCTTTTGGGCTAGATAACGTGTCCTTGTCTTTGGGTTATAGCGATATAACAGGTCAGTTTCAACTGAACCACCCTCTAAAGTCTTTATATAGAATAAACCTAAAGCCAATTGTGCCGTACCATTGGATTGTGGCTGAAGCAATATTTGCTTACTTGAGGGGATAGTTGTTGCTGCTCCTCCTTTTCCTTTCCCTGGCTTTTTCGTGTATGTCCTCTCGGACTCATACTTGGATGTATCATATAGCGTTGATGTATAGTACTTGTATGCAGCTGAAAAACGTAAATCGTAGCTATAAGATCCGTTGAATTTATTCGATACCTGCAGAGTAAATATATCTGTTAGATTTGAAAGCTCTGAAAGGTAAGTATAATTTCTTAAACCAAAATCATTTGTCAGTCTTAGGCAAATAGATTCAGTTGGTAAAAACTTATAACTAAGCAGAAGGTTTGCTCCTGTATTGTCAAATTCTTTGAAAAGATCCTTATCATGTCTTGCTCCTGCCTTTATCATTATATCCAGATACTTATCTGAAGAATCTTCAACTGCTTGTTCTTTATCTATTTCAACCTGCGCTTCTTTTGCTTGTCCTTCCGGAATATTTCCTTCTTCTCCATTTGTATCTTCACTTTTTTGCTCATCATTATCTTCCTTTGTGAATTTTAGGAAATATCTTCCGTAAATGTTATGCTCATAAAAATTTCTGGCGCTAAACTGGTTAAAGAGCATCAGTCCGCTTACATATGACAATCTAAGTTCCGATTCATCATAATCTTTTGAGTAATTCAGTTCCAGGTATGTCTGCTTTATCTGATCCGACTGGTTCTGATAATTAAATAGTGGATTCTGGTTGTAACCATACGAGAAACTCCCATATCCTGAGATCTGGGCATAACAAGCCGAAAATATACTGCCTATAAAGAATAGACTAATGACTAACAGTCTCTTCATTTTTTACACCTTTTCCAATTGTGTTTTCTGCCTTTTTTACATCGAATCTTACCGTCTTATCCCACGTATGCTTTTCCTTTTTTATATATTCGCTGTAAATAGCTTTTACTACTATATATATCCAAAGCTGGCAATAGGAAAAGTAGCTTAGAAGAACAATAAAAATATTCTTCATGCTTTCTTCCTCATCAAATGAAATAGCTAGAGTTATTTCAAATAGGAAGAGGAAAAATGCCATTATCCATACATATGTATAAGGCCCAGGCAGTGCAATGCTTACAAGATTCGTTGCGCTTAAAAGAAAAAGAATATCTGAAATAACTATCGCAACAAAAAAGATGTAGTAAAGTGATAAATTGTACAAAAGATCAAAAGCTAAACGTTTATTCTTGAACTTTGGTATATGTTTGAAAAATTTTGCTATTACGTAATTATTGCCGCGTACCCATCTGCCTCTTTGCTTTATCCATACCTTCCACTGCTGAGGCTCCTGCTCATAGGTTATAGCATATGGGATGAATTTTATTTTATAACCCTCTTCATATATTCTGATACTTAATTCTGAGTCCTCGGTGAGTGCTTCTTCATCCCATCCATTCAACTTGTTTATTAGCCAGTTCCACATTACAAAGTTAGTTCCGGGAAGTGTTGCAATATTATGCATCTGCCACCTGCCAGCTTGAAGCATCGACTGAAAGCTTAAGGTCTCAATGTTTATGAATTTAGTTAAAAGATTTGTATTCTTATTGACAGTCCTGAATTTACCAATGACTGCACCGAGCTCTTTATGTGAGATTAACTGAATTACTAAATAACGCAATGCCTCTGGGTCAGGAGTATTATCTGCATCATAAATTGCTATTACATCCGATTTTGCCCTTTTTATGCCAAGATTGAGCGTCCGCGATTTTCCTTTCCCACCCTGACCTTTAGGAATATCAAAAAGGACTACTCGCTTATCGAGCTCGGCATAATGCTCTATGATCTCTTTTGTCTTGTCTTGTGATCCATCGTTAATTACTATGATCTCAAGCTTGTCTTTTGGATAATTGAGCTTAAGCATTGCTTCAATCGTTGGACCAATTACCTTTTCTTCGTTATGTGCAGGTATAAGAATTGAACAGCTTGGAAGATCATAATCTGTCTTATCAACTTCCTGTTTTTCCTTTAGAGACTTTAGATAATTGATATAACCGTAAACAGTTAAAATGAACTGATATGCAATCATAAACCATATCAGTATAACTGCAACGACAAATAGAAAACTGAGGTCTATTTCAAGTACTGACATATTTGTTTTTATTCCTCTTTATTTGATCCGGAGCAGAGAAGATCCGGGAATTTTATTTAAATTTTCTTTTATAAACTTTTAGTGTAAAGTACATTATTACTAGCATCGATACTGCTATTGATCCAAAGAGTGCAATACCTGTCGATGACCAGAAACTTGTCAGGTTTATTCCATAACTGAAAGCGTTTCCAGCAGTCAAATCGACGTAGTGTTTTCCTGCAGGAAGAAAAATGCTGTAGCAGTCATTACCTTTCATTACACTGAAATAATATTCCTTTCCATCTACCTTTACATAGGTTGGCTCACGGTTAAGCGATATCAGTGTCCTTGAATTACCTTCATATGCAAATTTTACATCCTGCATTCCATATGAAACCGATTGCAGATTTGCCGTAAATGACATTATCCTTGTCTGCAGTTCATGGGTCGAGAATGTATTTGTGATATTCTTGTTTAACTTTATTAAATGGTTCCCTGCAGGAATCAAATATGAATTCTCCCTTGAAGGCGAAATAGGATAACCATCTAGTATGATTTCCTTTATATCTTTAGGTAATCTGAATAAAAATGAATATGGCGATCTGACCTCATATCCTTCCCCTGTATAATGGTATTCTACCCGGCTAGCCAATGCATATGGCAGGAAAAACATATCCTGCGGATTAATGCTTGATTCAGCATAAATTGTCTGCCTTGGGGCCCCTATTGAGGAAGCATTTACCAGATCATAACTTTCTGTACCTGTCTGTATTAAAGTAGGGAAGGGAGTAATAGCATTCCTGTCTCTAAAATTCATAATGTTTAGATCCAATAGCAGTTTTGTGCTGTCACCAATCAGTGCCGTATACTTTTTACCAATTTCAATGTATCGCATTGGATCGGTCGACCATAAAGCTTGCGGATCTTCTACCTGCAAAAGAAAATGATTGGCTTTCTGAAGTGCTATAATGCTATTCATATCAACACCATGATATTCTCTTAGCTCTGGCATTATATAACTATCCATTGCCGTTACTATTATCTGAAAATTGCTTTTCTTTGAAGCAATCTCATTAAATGAACTTAAAAGAACATTGTATGCTTCATTGAGTTTCCCGATTCTGTAATCTGTAATGATATTCTTTACATTTGGATTTGTCTTCCAGTAAAATCTTGATCCGGGAGTAAATATTTTCTTTAGGTCAACACCATATTTTTGTTTGACTTCTTTTTGTGCTGATATGTGCATTGGTGTAAAGAATCTTGGGGTTTCAAAACCTTTCCCAGCCTCAAAATATAACTCGGATAGGTTAACACCATCCCAATCAAAACTAGTCAGTAATTTCTTATATTCCCATGCCATTGCCCTTAAGCATCCTGGATCAGTTAATGCCATTGGATATCTCCATGATGGACCCGCAGGAAGCATTCTCGAACTAACTTCTTCATCCAAATAGTTCTTTTCTCTCCATTCAGGATGTGCCATCCAAAACTTCAAACTTACCTGTGGAGGCTCTATCCAAGCATAAACTAAAATTCCGTTTGCATGTGCGAGACTGATCAGGCGCTTGTAATTATAATCGTATTTGGGGTATTGATGCCAGCCAGAGACATGTATTATTCTAATGCCCTGTTTTACCCATTGCTTTACCAGGTCCTCTACGCTTGTATTGTGCCTGAAGCCTGGATCAAAGTATACTTCGAGATTATCCCTTCGCGCAATCGGTTTTAAGGCGAAGAATTTTCTTACATATTCCATAAGGAATGGATAAAGACTATATCCATGTTGAGAATTTGGATCAAATCTAGATGCAAAAAATATTAACTTACCTTGTCCAAATTTCTTCCCGATCACTAGCGGAGACCCAGTCATTTCATCAGAGCAAAAGACTTCATCTGCATTATCCATTGAGAACTTATTTATTAGCTCTGCTTCTTTCCAGAAAATCCTTTCTTCTGGGAAATACTTGTCTCTTACACTATGTACCTTGACTTGTGTTGAACTGAACTTTATGCCAAATTCTTTGGCTAACTCGTTCTTTGTATCTGTTATTAAATTTCCACCTTTTTCAACAAATTGTGTAATCGCATCGTAGTCTAATGGCTTAAGTGAATCAATGCTGGCATAGGGAACAAGTACTAGATTATATGGCTTAAGATCTACCTTATCGCCTACAAATATGGTGTCCACATTTACATTAAGACTCCGAAGGACGGATGCCATTGAAGCTTGATCATTAAAAGCTGCTCCTTTAGCATAGTGGTTCCATAAAACTGCTACACGCGCAGTCTGCCAGTTCTCTTCTACATTAAATATGCTATTGTAGAGCTTTTTGAACCAGTTAATAACCTTTTCAAGAAAAGTAAGTTCGTGCTCTTTAAATTCTACAGGTTCTGCCTTATAAAGTTCGCCTGGCTTAAGTTGGATTGTTTTTGTAATGTTTCCTACTAGTTTCTGATCAGAAATGGATTTACTTATAATTTCACCCTTTTCATCCCAGTAAGATTCAATTAGAAATTGATCATTTAGTTTTATGCTATAGCTCTGTGTGCCTGTAAGTATTATTCTGTCATTCGTCTTAACCCAGTTATTCTGATCTTTCAGGTCAATATATGTATAACCTAAAGCTCTGACACCATCAACGAGCTCTTTAAGAAGCTCTAGGGGTAAAAATGAATGGAAGAAACATGCAGCAAAACCGTCTCTTACACTAAGATTAGTCTGAGCACCTTTTATTATATTTTGTACGGCCCTCCGGCTTACGTTTATGTCAATGTCCTGAGGAACATATCCAAGATTCTCTGGATATATTTTCTGCCCATATAGATCCTTATTAATTATATAAGGGAAATATTGGCTATATTCTGAATTCTCAATTGCAAGCCTCTGTTCAATGGAAGAACTGAAATACTTACCTATTGTGTTATAGAGAAGTGAAGATGCTGTATAGTGCGGTGTTTCCCAGGCAATAGGATATAAACCATTTTTCATTAGCTCCTGTATGCCAAGCTCGATCTTTTTTCTTATGCTCTCCTCAGTTTCTCCTTTTATTGGTTTGTCAGTATTGGAATCCCAGAATTCATAGTCTCCTGCTGTTATTCCACGATACTGATGTGTTGAGCCGTGCATAATAATTGAAGCCCCATTCCTGACAGCATACTTCAAGGCGTCCACTAAATCTGGTTTGTCTGAAAGACTTAGACGTGTACCGTCTCCAGGATTAACATAAAACGGAATAACACCAATTAAAAATGGTATCCCTCTTTCTGATAATATATCGGTTACTTCTCTTATCTTATCCGGATCATCAGTTGGATTTATGTCTTCAATTCTAAGTATTGCTGAGTGTGATTCATTGTGGTACTCATGCAAGATGTCGTGAAGCATGTCTGCAAATAAAAGGTACCGGTCAGTTTCCGTTGCATAGGAAAATGGGGAATCGGAAATATAGATCAGATTCTTTGTCTTTATTATGTATGGCACCTCTTTTTTCTTTTTTAAAGAATAAGCTGTTGCAAGTACATCGACTGATTTCTTATCTGTAATCTCAACTAAATTGCATTTGCCTTCACCTTTGGTAAAGGTTTTCTTGTTGGATTTGACAATATCATATTGTGTAGTTGAATCTATTTTTGAAACACTGAATCCAAATTTCTTCTTGAGATCAAATTTATCTGAAAATTCTTTTATGCCTGTATTCATCCATACAATGGGCTTCTCAGTTTTCATTACGTCTTCAAGAAATTTAGAAGGCACTTGGTTCTTTACATAAAATCCTATATAAAATATATTGTCATAGCTGTTTATCTCTTTCGATTTATAGTCATTTACTCCTTTTATCGTAACCTCAGTGTTAAAATGACCCATTAACTGACCAAGTTGCCTTGCATCAGCCATTGCCAGGTTCCTAAGATCTGAAGATCCCTGAGCCATAATAAGTACTTTCTTCTTCCCAAAGCCATTTGCAGTTATTATACTGGCTGTGAAGAAAAATATGGAAAGCACAAGGAAGCTAATTGTTAGATGTTTTCTCATGTTTTTTCTTTTATTTTGTAGAATGAGTTTTTATTAAATAAAAATGAAAGACTTAATTTGATTTCAGAATGAATTGATATGTCATTTTCAGGCAGTCCAGGTAAATCCCCTTTGGGGAATATTTAAAGATTCAAAACCCTGCAGATTTAATTCATACAGGGCTTTAATCAATTCATAATTCTTGCAAAAACTATTTTAAGGATTAAATTCTTTTATTTCAGCTTTCGATAATCCAAAATAATTTTTTATTATCTGAACAGTTCTTTTGGCCGATAATCCATCGCCATATGGATTTGCCGATGAGGCCATCTTTTCGTAGGCAGCTTTATTATTCAGAAGCTTTTGGGCTGTCTGATAAATTTTATTTTCATCTAATCCTACTAATTTTACTGTACCATATTTAACTGCCTCTGGCCTTTCGGTTACCTTTCTTAATACTAGAATTGGAATTCCAAAATGCGGCCCTTCTTCCTGTACTCCACCTGAGTCTGTGATTATTAAATGGGATTTGGAGAGAAGATTGACAAAGTCCAGGTAATCCAATGGTTCAATTAAGTGAACATTCTTCAGATTGCCTAACGTGGGATATACAATTTCACGAACAATTGGATTTAGGTGTACTGGGAATACAAAGTTATAGTCAGGATATGTTTCCGAGAGCTTCTTTACTGCATTACATGCTCCCTGCATAGGTTCACCCCAGTTTTCTCTTCGGTGCATTGTAAGTAAAATTATCTTTTTCTTCTCTTTTACCAACTCATTTAGCTTCATTATCGAAAATTTGTAGTTTTTCTTTACAGCTACCTTAAGAGCATCAATAACAGTATTGCCTGTTATAAATATATTTTGTGGATCGATATTTTCTTTCAGGAGCGCTTTTTTTGCCGTTGAAGTTGGGGCAAAATGCAGCTCTGTTATTGCTCCTGTAAGTCTCCTGTTTATCTCCTCCGGAAAAGGATTGGCCTTGTCATTTGTCCTTAAACCAGCTTCGACATGGCCTACCGGGATCTGCCTGTAGAATGCTGCAAGACTCCCTACGAATGTCGTTGTTGTATCTCCCTGAACTAAAACCATATCAGGCTTCTCTTTCTCAAAGACTGTGTCAAGTGCTTCAATTGTGTTCTTTGTTATTGAAGCTAGAGTCTGCTTTGGACGCATTATGTTTAAATCATAATCAGGTTTAATATTGAAGACTTTTAACACCTGATCTAGCATTTGTCTATGCTGTGCTGTCGCTATGCTCAGAAGCTGAAATTGTTTCGGATTCTTTTTTAATTCTAGAATAATCGGAGCCATCTTTATTGTATCCGGTCTGGTACCAAAAATAACTGCAATCTTTTTCACTTATATTTATCCTTTTTATATAAATGTTCCGTTGTTTACGATTTATTATCGAAAGTTTTTTAAAATTCTTTGCAAAAATAAGAAATTTAGGGGAATTAAGTCATATCTAAATCGAAATAACTTTCCTGTATGCAATATAGATGAGATTTTATGGGGAATCCTGATAAAATGCCTTAAGAAATTCCTTTAACACATTTTATCAGGATTGCTTTCTGTCTGAAATTTATTTTTCGAAATGATACTCTACGCCAAAATCAAAAACAGAGGACTTTCCTGGATATACCGTTATCTTCTCTCTCAATTCGTGCCTGTTGTATGCATTTGTTATGCACTGAACTGGCTCTAAGGCTATTGAACGACGAGGACGATATTTTGCCTGATCGCCCGTAAAGGCATATACTACGCCTTCTTTCTGAAATACACTTATCTTTAACTTTTTGATAGGATCTTCTATTGTTGTCCTGATTAGCTTATCTTTTCTGTCTGCTACCAGGTCAAAATAACAGCAGTTTACTTCCCGGTTTCCTATTACTCTTTCACTAGAATCTAACTCTGGTCGAAAGTCTGCCTGCGTATTTTCGTCAACAGAAACATAAGCTTCATCTCCAGGATAGGGGATTAAGCTTTCATCTACAGCAATTATCTTCTTTGCTGGTACTGTAAGTATTAAATGATCTACTCCATTTTCTCCTGTCTTAAAATATGGATGCCAGCCACTGCTAAATGGTATTGGTATTGTATCAACATTTTTTCCAATTATACTTATTAATAATTTGTTTTCGGTCAATACAAACTTTACATATACATCGACATTAAATGGATATCCCTTAAATGCCTCTTTCCGCAGCTTATCAGTAAAGAACGTAAGCTCAATTTTATCATCAGAGGGAATAACCTCTTTTACTTCGAATTCTAAAACTCTAACAAAACCATGAATAGGCTCTCTTTGGGGATTTACTGGATTGAACATCTGGTGCTGTTCGTCGTTAAATACATAAAAACCTTTTTCAATCCTGTTTGAAAAGGGAGCCATAATACAACATCTTGCTCCGCTTAGTTCTGTTAACTCCTCTGGAGTTGCATAACCATCTACTATATTGAGTAAACCTTTGGCTGAAGCTATTTGGTATCTTAAAAGGGTAGCCCCTTTTAAGGCAATCTCAATATTTGTCCCGGTCTGATTATCTTTTAGTATTATTGTATTGTAATTACCAAATTTGCTTTCAGAATAAGTAAATCTTTTCAATTTTACTCCATGAAATTAGAATTTTCTCTTTCAATATTAACTACATTAAAGATAAAAGTCTATAGCCTGATATGATCAAACCTGTATTTCACCAGACTTTGTCTTCAATAACAAAATCTTAGAACCATTTTCTTGAGACTATTTTCTTGAAGAAAATCTTGAAACGTTACTTACTTTATAGTTAAAAAGAGAAAAAACAGTTATAATTTAACAAAATTTCCGGTATTCCTCCTCCTGCAATAAATGATGCTTCAGAAAGGTTTTGTGTATTGCTCTTAAATGGTGGAATTGCTACTGTCAGACCAATTCCTGAAGTTCGCATAGAGATAATTCCATTTTCACTGTTTTCAATGCCAAGAATTTCATTGAACCTCATTTGATGCAGCCCTAATTGGCTTAATGCTGTACTATAAAGATCACGGAAGGGTTTTTGTCTGGACTTGCTTATATCATTAAATGTTACAATTGTGTCAAATATATTGCGATAGTCTGAAAACTTTTCTATAAGTAAATTCTTCCTTTCTTCTGTGATTTTCAACCTCCTGATCTGAGAGGAAATTATATTAAGAGCTTCATTTATAATTATTGAAGTATCATATTGTGTTTCTGTACTAACTAGGGCTATTGCTAAAGGTCTTTTCTCAAATTCCAACGAAAGTCTTTTAAGATTTGACCTTGTACTTTCGATATCTGATATTCTGTAATTCTGGCTGCTGTTCTTTTTTAGCGTGTCATTTAGTTCATTAAAAATAAATTCTGCATCGCCTCCAAGCCATCCCTTTACTATAGCTATCATTGTGGCTATTCCCGCCACAGGTTCAATAAAGAGCTTTTCACTTCCGGGGAAAAATTCTTTTGCTAGATTATTACCTTCACCTAGCTTAATCAGTTCCAGAATTTCGTGAACGCGTTTAAAATAAATATCTGAAGCCGCTCTGGCAGTTATTATAAAATTCTGAAGTGTAAGATTTAGATCGTATTTATGTAGGAAATAATTAGTTATTACATTGGCGTTATATTTCCCGAATTCCTTTTGCGCAACATATTCTACTAATTTGGGATCATTTAGAAGATCTCCACAACCCAAATCTTTAAGATTTTTCCTTACTACTTCTTTCCTTTTTTCATCCTTTCCAAGTATTAGTGTCCAAAGTGCTGAATGAAGATATGCTTCTTTAAAAAAATCCAGCTTAATAAAGTTGTGATATCTTTGAATTAGAAATTCCACCGGATTTGCATTACTCCCATTTAGGAGATTGGGGTAATCAATAATTTTATCGAGGCCAACCCATTGTTCTTTTTCGAACCGGCCGCTGATCTGACGAACCATATATTCTAGAGAATGAAGATGAAGCATTTCACTAGAAGCAAAAATTCCTTCTAGATTCATAACTATCGAGGAAAGCTGTTTTTGTGCTTCCTGGATCTTTGGGGTTAATGGATAAATCTCAAATGGAGGATAGACATTATCTGGATTATTTATTACTGCAAACTCAAGTCCCAGCTGTGTTACTATCTCTGAGGCTTCATCACTGGTAATATATCGTTTCATTTTATTTGCTCCCTCATTCTTTAATAGATTTTCTTCCAGTCACAGTAGTGAATAATAAGTCCTTTCTCCAAAAAAACTACTTTTCTTCTTTTATTATCGTCAAAATAATCTATTTATTTATAAAAAATATTGCAAATGAGCTTCTCAGAAGCTTTTTCCTCTATAGAATTTCCTTCTATAGCTTTCCCTTCTTCTAGAGCTTTTCTTTCTGTTTATCTTTGTATGAAAAAAAAGAGTTATACGCTACTAATGCTATAGCAGCCGTAAGACCAATAGCTGCAAAATAATACCATATATAATAAGCATGATCATAGGCCGTTTTTAACTGCTCAGATGTAAGTGTTGTTGGATCTGGAGCATATGCTGTCAGTAAATATCCCGATATCGCAAAACCTGTTAATGAAGCAATAAATGAATGAAAGTAGCTGAATCCTAGATATACTCCTTCTTCTCCTTTTGGAGCTTGCAAGGAGAAAAATTCGAGATATCGGGGGGAAATGAAGCATTCAGCTAGCCCTTGAAAGATAATCCCAATTATCATCATGATTGTAATTGGATGTGCTGTAAATAAACCAAGAATTGGAACTTTATCCCCAGTAATTGACTGTAGAAGTGGACTTGAAGCCATGCACAGTGCTGAAACTGGCATAATAAACATTCCAACTGTAATTGAAGTAATTGCTTTTACTTTGCTCATTAGGTGAGTGATTAAAACTACACAGGTCATCACTATAAATGGGTTTACATTTGCAATCCACTCAGGAGCTGCTGTCTTTCCTACAGTTCGGAGGACATATTTGGGCATTGTTGCATATAACTGGTACTGTATTATCCAAAATCCCGTTATTATAATTATCAGAAGAATCAATCTTGGATTGGTTATAAGCTTCCACATTCCTCTGAATATTTCCCGGAATTTCTTTACCTCAGCAGTGCTGACTTCAATATTTCTGTAAAGAAAGAATACTAAAATTAAAGCTATTAGTGTCATTGCTGCAGAAAAGAAGTTTATCGCCTCTAGACCAAGCTTTATACGCAAAGGATATGCAAAGGTTTTTCCTAGAAAAGAGCCAATATTAACAATTCCATAAAATATAGAGTAGGCTCTTGCACGATTTTCCTTATTTGTAGCTTTTGCAACTGTACCACTAAGTACAGGCTTTATTAGTGCTGCTCCACACATCGTAACAAAAAGTGAAGGAATTACAATGGATTTATAAGGAAAAGCTCCTAGTGAAAAATATCCAATCGTCAAAAGAGAAAATGCAAGCATTATTGCTCTACGAAAACCAATTCTATCGGCAACGGCACCAGAGATTGTTGGAAGAAAATATAACCCGGCAGAAAATCCACCACTTATCCATGCTGCCCATATGTCATTGAAACCTACTACCTGCGTTAAGTATAAAGTAATTGTAATAAAGAGGGCATAATAAGCGGCCCTTTCAAATAATTCAGCAAAGTTTGATGTCCAAAATATCCTGGGGAATTTCCAATTCAATTTTGGCCCCTCTTTTTCTGTTACTTTACTTGATAAAATCACATTGCCTCAATAATTTGTGTTTATTATTAAATTTTTGTTTGAATAGTGTGATAATATAAGAAAATTATTACATACCAGAAGAATTTTTTCTCAAAAATTAAGCAAGCGGAATTATTCCAAAATGAAGAAGTTAATCAAAAATTCCAGAAAAAAAATTGGACAAGCACCTGGTTCTTTAATATATATGGGCGAAATTTCAGGCCGTGATGTTTCGATTACTCTCTCAAAATATATGAAGGATAATTACCAGGAAAAAAAGTCAATTAGCCTTGATGAAATAAGCGAACTAAATACTGCTGGTGAAAAGATCTGGGTTAATATTGATGGAATTCATAATACTGAGATTATCTCAAAGATTGGAGAGGTCTTTAAGATACATCCCCTCTCACTTGAAGATATTCTAAATACAGGACACCGCCCAAAGACTGAAGATCTTGGTGATTATATTTTTGTGGTATTAAAGGACTTGGCATATGATCATAAACTTAAGTCTGTAAAGTCAGAACAGATGTCTCTTGTTATTACGGAAAATTGCGTTATCTCCTTCCAGGAGGATCTGTCCGATGACTTTCAGGTAATCAGAGAGTCTTTAAGAGAAAATAAAGGACGAATTCGCGAGCTTGGCCCCGATTATCTTGCCTATAGAATGCTGGATGTTTTGATTGATAACTATTTTAATGTCTTGGAACATATTGGCGACCAGATCGAAGCTCTGGAGGCTGAACTAATTGAAAACCCCACCAGAGACACCCTGCAAAAGTTGTATAAATTGAAAAATGATATGATCATGTTTCGCCGGGCTGTTTGGCCTTTAAGAGAAGTTGTTAGTGGCCTGGAGAAAATCGAATCTCCCTTGATCGCTAATTCAACTCAACCATATTTAAGAGATCTTTATGATCATGTTGTACAGCTGATCGATACAAATGAGAATTATCGGGATATGGTTGCCGGTATGATGGATATTTATCTTTCCAGTATAAGTAATAGATTAAACGAAGTAATGAAGATTCTGACAATAATTTCTACTTTCTTTATTCCATTAAATTTTATCGCTGGTCTTTATGGTATGAATTTTAATACCGAGAAAAGTCCCTTTAACATGCCGGAATTGAACTTTTACTGGGGTTATCCAACTGTTTTGCTTGTTATGCTGATCATCGCAGTGGCCTTATTTATTTATTTCAAAAGAAAGAGATGGTTTTAATGGTAGAGTAAACCTGAAAGTTGTCCCTTCTTTTGGTATACTTTCTACGTATATTTTCCCATTGTTCTTTTCAACTGCTTCTTTTGTTAGTAGCAACCCTAGACCAGTTCCACTTTCTTTTTCCGTTCCGGATGTAGTCTGTATTACCTCAATCCTGAAAAGTTTTGAAATTGTCTGCTCGTCCATGCCTATACCAGTATCTGATACTGATATTTCAACTTCATTTTTCCCCTTGTCAAGTTTACTGCTGAGCTTTATTTCCCCTTTTCTGGGGGTAAACTTTATTGCATTGGTTAGTAGATTCTGAATTACAGAGCTTATCATTTCTTCATCAATGTAAAGATCTATCTCTTCCTTTATATTATTGGTAAGCTTGAGCTCCTTTTTTATTATATTCCCTTTTATTAGCTCAACATTTCTTTCAATAAGTTCTAATAACGATACATACTTAGGGCAATACTGTACTCTTCCTGTCTGAAACCTGGTAAATTGCAAAAGGTTATTTAGTAAGTTGTAAAGGTTCCTCGAAGTTGCACCAATTATCTCTAAATACCTCTTTACTTCTTGGTCCGATAAGTCATCATAATCTGCAATCAGTAATTCTGAAAATCCAAGTAGAGATGAAAAGGGGCTCCTCAAATCATGTGATATAAATGAGAAAAATCTGTCCTTTGTTGCATTTGTCTCTTTTAGCTGCTGTACATATTTTAATATTTCCTCTTCAGCCATCTTTCTTTCTATTGACCTTGAGACTGAAAAAGAAAGCAGTTCCAAGGCCTGCTTATCACTTTTGGAATACGCCTTTTCATTGTAATAGTCTTGAACTGCCATTACACCAATTGTCTTTTCTCTTACCTGTAGTGGTACGCCAAGCCATATTTTAGCTGGTGCTCCTACTAGTTCAACCTCTCCTTTTTCTCTAAGCTCAATATCCATCTGCTCTGTTACAAGATGCGCTTTACCTGTTTTTAATACATATTCAGTTAACCCCTTGCCTAGACTTTGTGGCGGCATCTGTTCATCTTCTTCATCTATACAGTAGGGGAATGAGAGTAGTTTAGAATTTTCATCATAAAGTGCTATATAAAAATTCTTGACGGGCATTAGTTCACTGACTGCTTGATGAATGTAGCGGAATAGTTCATCTGCGGTATTTGCATAATTTGATGCCTTTAGAAGTTTTAATGTAGTTTTCTGAATCCTTTCTTGTTTCTTTACTTCTGTGACATCACGGATTATTACTTGCGTTGCAGGTAAATTGTTATATATCGTCGGTAATCCCGTGATTTCTGTCTCGATCATCTCTCTATCTAGCTTCTTAAGCTTAACCTTCAAAGCTTTTATAGGTTTCTTGTTTTCCGATATCTGTTCAAAAAAATGTATTGCAGGCTCTATATATGATAGATCAACAAATTCTTGAATATCTTTGTCTATTAGATCATTTTTACCAGAGGCTTTCATTAAGGCTAGACCTGCATTGTTTATAAAAACAAGCCTGCCCTTGCAAATAATAGCTATTGTATCGGGAGAGTATTCAATTAGATTCCTGTATCTTTCTTCAGATTTTGCTAAGGCTTCTTCTTTTGCTTTTATTTCCGTGATATCTCGGGAAATTCCAACTATTCCAGAAACATTTCCCAGGTGATCAAATAATGGGGCCTTTGTTGTGGAAACCCATGCTACTCCACCTTCAAGGAAGGTCTCTTTTTCAATTTTGTTTATTAGCGTTTTTCCAGTTTGGATTATTTTTTCTTCATCTCGGTAAGCTTCAAGTGCATGCTGATCTGTGAAAAAGTCAAAATCAGTTCTTCCAATTGCCTCTTGAGGATCTTTTAAACCATGAAGATGAATGTATTTGCTTACCTTTATAAAACGATGTTCAGTATCCTTAAAGTATATAGCATCCGGAATATTATCAAGTAGTGTCTGCAGGTAATACTTTTCTCTTTCAAGCTCTTGATGAGTGATTTTCTTGTGTGTTATATCACTAACAATCATTAGTATCAATCCCGGTTCTTTTTTACTTCCTTTCCCCAGTATTATTAGTATATGGCAGAATATTAATTCTCCCTTGATATTAAAAAATGGCTTTTCAATCTCAAGATATTTCTCTTCTCTGCTATTTATTTTTTCGTAAGTAATATCTTCAGTTGCTTGTGAAGTACGGCAAATATCAGAAAGTTTAATATTCAGTATCTCTTTTTTACCGAATCCAAACATGTTTTGTAGCGAATCATTGCATTCGATCATCTTTCCCGAAAGGTCGAAAGCTGCAAAACCTATTTTTACATTATTAAAAAAAGATGAGATTGTTTCAACTTTTGAAATTCTTTTGGATATTTCTTCCCTCGAAATATTATTAGCTCTTGTGCAGAATTTATCAAGCAATTTTGATAAAACTTCTATAGAAATATCCTTCTTTATTATACAATCATCTGCTCCTGCCCTTATGAGTAAATAGCTAAGTTCATAGTTTTCTTCTTGAAGAATAATGATTAATGGAGATGAAATATCCTTGCGCAATTGTTCTATAGAAGTAAGATCAAAACACTGTGTCTCGACAAAATAAAAGCAAATGTCGTAATGATTTTGTGTGGTAAAAGTTAAACTGATGTCTTCGTAGTTGCAGAGGGTAATATTAAGATAATAGTTATTTATCCTCTTTTTTGCGAACTCATTTAGAAATGAAGAATTACTTCTCTTCATTATAGCCAAACACTCTATTTGATTAGTTGGCATTGTCATCTTTTATTATAATTTTTCTGGTATTATCAATCTCTGAGAATAAGAAAGATAAGAATATTTAACTTTCCTGCTAAAGTATAAAGCAATGGGATTAATGTAATAATACCTGGAGCAGAAAATAACATGCTAATTTAATTAAATCTTTTTAAAAGTAAAGGGTTAAGAAAATTTATTGGAGAAAATTCTATATTGATAAATCGAAAATCTCGTGTGAATTATTGTTTAATTGACCTTCATAGTGCCTATTGACAAATCATGACCACTTGAGAATATATTATCTCCTGCGGCCGGGTAGATGTTAATTTATTTGTTATACTACTATTTATTTATAAATTAAAGTAAATATTGAATCATAAATAAATGCTTACTTATATTTGTGTTGCATATCCCTGAGAAGGTTGATCTAATTTTTCTGGCCTTAATCCCTTTAACCATTATAAGGAGCATTCAGAATGAAAATTTTAACAAGGTTTTTAACAATTGTAGGGCTATTGATTATGTTTCTTACATCTCTTATACCACTAGCATCTGGTAGACTTTTATATGCTCAGGTAGAATCAGGAAAACTTCCAACAAGAAAGGATATTCAACCTGAATATACTTGGAACCTTTCTGATATTTACTCTAGTGATGACCTATGGGAAAAGGATTTTATCTGGGTTAATGACAACTTGGAGAAATATTCACAATTCGAAGGAAAACTTGGTAAGTCTGCTGAAGATTTATTATCTGCTCTGAAATTCGATGATGAAATAGGGATGAAAATTTCAAGGCTCCATCTTTATGCTTCCTTGAGTAAGGACTTGGATCTGACAAATTCTACAAGCAGCGCAAGATTTGACAGAATAACAGCCCTTTATTCAAAAGTTGGAGCAGCTAGTGCCTTTATGCGCCCTGAAATTCTTGCATTGTCGCAAGATAAAGTTAACGAATTCATGAAATCTAATGATGCTTTAAGGTTATATAAACAGCAATTTGATAATCTCTTTAGAACACAGAAACATACTTTATCTAAAGAACAAGAAGCATTACTGGCTTTGAGCTCTGAGATTGGACAAATTCCTTATCAGGCCTTTAATGTCTTTACTGATGCAGAGGCGCAGTTTCCTACGGTAAAGGGTCCAGATGGTAAGGATATCGAAATTTCTCACGGAAGATATAGCGCTGCTTTGTTTTCAACAGACAGAAATTACCGCGAAAGTGTTTACCGCGGATTTTATAAACCTTTTATGGAATATAAAAATACCCTCGCTGCTTTGTTTAATGGTAACCTGAAAACTCATGTTTTCTATTCAAGAGCAAGAAAGTATGAGTCTTCTCTGCAGGCTGCACTGGATGCTAATAATATTCCTGTCTCTGTTTATGATAACCTTGTAAAGACTGTTGATGAAAATCTCCAGCCACTCCAAAGATGGATGAAAATTAAGAAAAGGGTACTTGGCCTTAAGGAGATTCATCTCTACGATACATACGTAACACTATTCCCTGGAGTTAAAAAAGAATATGACTTCCAGAAGGCAAAACAGATCGTAAAAGATGCTTTATTGCCAATGGGAAAAGATTATATTACCCACCTTACTGCAGCTTTTGATAATAGATGGATTGATGTATATGAGACAAAAGGGAAAAGAAGTGGCGCATATTCATCCGGTACTACTTTCGGTGTTCATCCTTATGTCCTCCTGAACTGGAATAATCAACTTAATGATGTCTTTACTTTGGCTCATGAGATGGGCCATAATATGCATTCTTTTTACACTGAACAAAATCAGCCTTATCCTTATGCTGATTATTCAATTTTCGTTGCCGAAGTTGCCTCGACTGCAAATGAAGCTCTTCTGCTTGACTATTTGATTGACCATGCCCAAAGCAAAGAAGAGAAACTTGCCCTGATTGAAAAATATCTTACAAACATTACTACGACTTTTTATCGTCAGACTGGCTTTGCTGAATTTGAGCAAAAGGTACATAACTTAGTAGAAAAAGGACAAGCTCTTACTCCTGATAGTTTGTGTTCAATTTATGGCGAATTAGTCCAAAGATATTTTGGAGATGAAATGACGGTTGATAAGGAAGAAACCTATACATGGGCTAGAATCCCTCATTTCTATTACAACTTTTATGTCTATCAATATGCAACCGGATATGCTGCAAGCCAGGCGCTGGTTGCAAAAATTAAGAAAGAAGGACAACCTGCAATTGATAAATATCTAAATTTCCTTAAAGCCGGCAGTTCCGACTATCCTATCAATGTACTTAAATCTGCTGGCGTCGATATGAATTCTCCGGAACCAGTACTGCAGACAATTAGAAAAATGAATGAGCTACTCGATCAGATGGAAAAGCTCCTTGACGAAAAATAATTTATAAGATATATTGTATTGAAAAATTAGGCGGGTCTTGTACTCGCCTTCTTTTTGCCTTTTCTTAGGAGCTTTAAGTGTAAACAGTCTGAAGAATTTAACATAAAAAGAGAAAATTAAATGAAAATTTATTCCAAAAATGACTTAAATGCATATCATTTTTCACTGACATATGATGATATTAGTCTGATACCCACTCAGGTCTCAAGAATAAGAAGTAGAGCAGAAGCTTCTACCAAATCAGGCTTTATTGGACTTGAACTAGTTGCTCCTATTGTTTCTAGCCCAATGGATACTGTTACTGGTCTAAAAATGGCTGAAGAGCTAACTAACCTTGGATGCCTGGGAATACTAAACAGGTTCGATTCTTCATTAAACGAAATACTAGACCATACTGATGTTTATCCAGGTATTCGCGGCGTTTCAATTGCATTGAATACCGAAATGGATGTAATTGAGAAACTTGCTTGCAATAATTATGTCATTTGTATCGATACGGCTAATGCTAATAACAAGGCTGTACTTTCAAAAACTGAGGAAATTAAAAAACGTTTTAACGTTAAAATCATCGTTGGTAATGTCGCTCATGGCGCTACACTAAAGCAACTGGTTGATTCTGGGGCAGATGCTGTTCGAGTTGGCATTGGCTCTGGTAGTGTCTGTACAACATCTATTCAAACAGGCATTGGTATAGGCCAGGTCTCTTCTTTATTAAGTGTCTATTTTGCAAGAGAAAAGGATAAACTTCCTATTGAGATCATTGCCGATGGCGGTATCAAAAGTCCGGGAGATGTAGCAAAAGCTATCGCACTGGGCGCTGATGTCGTTATGCTTGGCCGTATGCTTGCTGGCACTAAAGAGACTCCTAGCGAAGTCATTAAATACAATGGTCAGCTATGGAAAAAATACCGCGGCTCAGCTTCCTTTGGAGTTAAGATGAAAAATGAATTCATCGAAGGTGAAGAAACTATGGTAGCTTATAAAGGTGCAGTTAAAAGTATTGTTGATAGTATCTCTGATGGCTTAAAGAGCGCAATGAGTTATATGAATTGCTTTTCCTTAGAAGAGCTTAGAACAACTGAAACCTTTGCCGTCCTAAGCAATAGCTCTTATCTTGAAAGACTTCCTAAGATCTGATCAAATTGTTTTTATGGGGTAAAGGTAAAAAGAAATTATTTGAATTATAAAACTATTTGAATTATATCATTTTGAATTTCTGCTTTTTACCTTTGCCTCGTCTTTTATTTATAATTTATCTTTTCCCCATTTCCTCGCTAAGGCTGCTTAGGGGGGGATCGAACTTTTCCTGGAATATTTCGAAATAAATTCTTCTGTCTACCGAATCCTTTACATTTGTAGCTTCAATTACATCTTTGTAGGTTTCATAACAATCAAGTGCTTTGTGAAAATTCTCTATATCAATTTTTTCAACTTCTATAACACAATCTATATCTTCTCTTTGACTGAACTTTAACTGATGAATTCCTGAGGATGTTTTTGCCTGCATTTCATTTAGCGTAAAAAATGCAAGCCGCTTCGGAAAACCTGCATTGCTATCTTTCATCTCCACAAAAACACGTTTTACAATCCCGTGAGTTATCAGATGGTCTGGAAAACCGCTTACACCATGTACAGCATAGGTTATTAGAATATCAGGTTTTATCCTCTCAACTTCATGTCTAATTGCTGCTTCTATATCCCTGGGATCCATTTCCTTTAATCCACTATCTGGAAGCTCTAGCACCTTGAGTTCGGTAAGATTAAGCGCTTTTGCAACTTCTTGCATCTCCTTAAAACGGGTCTCTCCCATTTGTTCAATTGAATAGCCATATTTGAATCTTTCCTTGGTAGCCCCACCTTTTGTTAATGTCAATAAATATACCTCATCACCTGAACGTATTTGCTTTGAAATAGCTGGTGCTGGTCCAAATGATTCGTCATCAGGGTGGGGAAAAATGTATAAAATCTTCATAGCCGATCAGCTCCGGATTGTTTATTCTGTTCAAAAATATTATTCTTTTATTGTCTGGTTACTTACTTTTTCCCAGCTTTCTACTGCTTTATCTCTGATATTTTCAGATTATCAAGCCCTTCATTAAAAATATCTTTTTTTACAAGAAATTCAAAATAACCCCCTTCACTTGGAATTGTCTTCTGATCAAAACTTAATCCTGTGCTATAAGTTGCAATCAGGTTATTCGTGAAAAGATTGTATATTTTTACTTCCCTTAACTGTGCACTTACAAGATATTTTTCTCCACTGTATAAAGCAGTTGGGAATAGTTCTCCAAACCTTACACTTTTATAACCCTGGAAATTTTCATTTGATTTTAATAAAATATCGCTTTTTATCCTAAAAAGATAATAATCATTTTCATCGAAAATTTCTCCTTCACTGCCTGAATATATTCTTTTTGTTTTGTTTGGACTGCTTTCAGGTTTTATATCTTCATCTCTTTTAAACTTACTTAAGAATTTCTTGTACTTTTCAACCGAGGGAAGCTTGACCTCTTCCGTCCTAATATTCGATACAAAATCAAAGTTTCCGCTATATGACCTGTAAAGGCCAATATAGGATTCAATGCCGAGTTCATTCATCAAAAACAGGGAATATATAGCAGCTACAGGATAAGTTACAGAAGCATCTTCTGATGAGAAATCTCTGTAGGAAATAATGGAATTGTATGGTATATAACCAGATTTTTCCAAAAAGTATCCTATATTAGCAATTATACTTCTTGTAATTCCGCCTCTTCCTCCTGTTGCCGAAGCAAAACCCTCTTGTAGAAAAGGCAGACAAAATAAAGAATTGTTCTTGATCTTAAAGTTCATCAGTAGGTGAGCAAGCTCGTGAAAGTGACAGTTAAATGTTGTAATTACCTCATCTCCGGCAAGTAAATAAATTCCCCTTGTGTTAAATCCGGTTATCTTCCTTATTTCAGCACTATCTCTGCAAACTATATATTTGATCTTTTGGGATTTTAATAGATCCTTTTCACTTTCTGTGATTCTTAAAAGAGAAAGCATTCCTTCAGTATACTGCTCAAGCTGGTCCGAAGAGTAATTGTTAAAATGTGTCGTATCACTTATTATAAAACTAAAATACCTTGTTGTAAGTCTTTTCCATGACTTTGTAAAAAATGTAACAGGAGAGATATATTTCCCGTTATGAAAATAAAAATCCTTTGTATAGCTTAAGTCCGGGACAGTAAAAGTTACTTGCTCATAACCTTTATTATCTACCTTTACTTTCTTTAATTCATAATTATAACTTCCATTACTAATTTTATCTTTGACATTTTTATCTATATCATATGAAATTAAGAATTTATTCTTTACTCCTTCATATTTAATCCCAAGTCTCATTGAATTTTCAAATTCGCTGCTATCACAATATATAGAAAGATCAGTCGTATCTGAAATAAGTTCCTTAAAGAACTTATCAATTGAAGATTGCCCGGCTACACTAGACGTCTGAGCTATCAATTTGGTAAATAACAAAGCTGAGGTAACAAGGAAAGATAATATTCTCTTCATTTTATTTCCCAGTGAGTTTTTCAATAAAGCTATTAAAATAAAGAGAAATTTAGTCCATAACAAAGAAAATTCTTGCTTTACTACAAATGTAAAGCCTGTCTACTACTATTAAACTTTGTTTGGTAGAAGACAGGCTTTTTTATCAGAATGAATAATTTGAAGGCTAAAAGAGTATCAAAGCTAAATCGACTTCATATTTATTTTAGCTTCACTCCTCTTAATCTTAGTGAGTTGCTCACAACTGAAACTGAACTAAATGACATGGCAAGTGCGGCAAACATCGGATTTAACATGCCTATTGCGGCCAGCGGAATTCCCAGTACGTTATAAATAAATGCCCAGAAGAGATTTTGCTTTATGGTTTTTATGGTTTTCTTTGAAAGCTTTATCGCATTTACAATCCCATTTAAGTCACCCCTTAATAATGTGATATCTGCAGTCTCAATCGCTACATCGGTTCCATTTCCCATTGCAATTCCGAGATTGCTTTGTGCTAATGCTGGAGCATCATTTATTCCATCTCCTACCATTGCTACAATCTCTCCTCCTTTTTGATACTTCTTAACTTCCTTTGCTTTATCCTCTGGAAGAATTTCCGCCGAGAAGCTCTCAATTCCAATCCTTTTTGCAATGGCCGAAGCTGTTTTTTTGTTATCACCTGTTAGCATGACTATTTTTATACCCATCTTCTTTAGCTCAGAAAGTGCTTCTCTTGAGGATTGCTTTATTGGGTCTTCGATTGCAAGAATACCTTTGAGCTCACCATCTATTGCTGCAAAGACTACTGTCTTACCTTCATCTGATAATCTGTTGAAGTGATGAACAAAACCTTCAAAGCTTAATGAGTAGTCTTTTAACAGCTTCTCATTCCCGATTATTAGCGCTTTCCCGCCTACAACTGCCGATATACCATATCCGGCAAAGTTACTGAAACTTTCTGCTTCAAGAGGTCTTATTCCTTTTGACTTTGCATATTCAACTATTGCTTGTGCAATTGGATGCTCTGATTTATTTTCTGCCGGGGCTGCTAGCTCTAGCAGCTCTTGCTCGGAAATGCCACTTGTTATTATATCTGTAACTGAAGGCCTGCCTTCGGTGATTGTACCTGTTTTATCAAGAATTATTGTTGAAAGCTTATGGGCTATTTCAAGACTTTCTCCGTTTTTAATAAGGATCCCATTGTTTGCTCCTAGTCCTGTTCCGACCATTATTGCCGTTGGCGTTGCTAGTCCAAGTGCGCAGGGACATGCAATTATTAGCACGGCTACAAAATTTATCATGGCTGTACTAAAGGCATTGTCTGTGCCAAGAAGTATCCACAATACAAATGTTAGAATGGCTATAATGACTACTACTGGAACAAAAACCGAAGCAATTTTATCGGCTAATTTCTGTATCGGAGCCTTTGAGCCTTGTGCACTTTCAACTAATTTTATTATTTGACCAAGAAGGGAATCTTTTCCAAGTGCTGTGATCGTAAATTCAAAAGATCCATTCTTATTTAGTGTCCCTCCAATTACTTTTGAACCAACCCCTTTTTCAATTGGGATGCTTTCTCCTGTAATCATTGATTCATCAATGGTTGCTAGCCCCGTTGTAATTGTACCATCGGCAGGTAGTTTTTCTCCGGGACGGATTATTACAATATCATTTAATACTAGATCTTCAAGATTTACTCTTACCTGTCTGCCATTTCTTTTTACTTCGGCTGTCTTAGGTTTTAGTTCCAGGAGTTTCTTTATTGCTGCTCCGGTTTTCCTTTTGGCCCTGTTTTCAAGCCACCTTCCCATCAGTATTAAAGTTATTATTACAGCTGTCGAATCAAAATAGACATGTGGGGCCTTGCCGCTTGAAATAACAAGATCAGGAAATAATGTGGCCAGGAGACTATAGATGTATGATGTCCCTGTGCCAATTGCTACTAGTGAGTTCATATCAGCAGCAAAATGTTTTAGATTATTCCAGAATATGACAAAAAACCTCTTGCCCGAAATAAATACAATGGGTGTAGTTATTATTAATAATATCTTGTTTATATTTTCCATCAGTTTGCTATGATCTATATTTGATGGAAAAAGCTTATAAAACCAACTAAATTCCATTGACATACTTATGATGAATACTGGAATGGTAAGTATCAGAGCAAAAAACAGATCCTTTGTTAAAGCTGTGTAAAAGGTGTTTTCACTTTCAGAGTTTTCCGAACTTTCATTTATGTCTTCTTTTACTCCTGTGCTGCTTTCTGTAACTGGAAGTTTAAGTTTATAGCCAGCATCGTCCACAACCTCTGCAATCTTTTTTATATCGACTCTTAATGGATCAATCTCAAAACTTGCTTTTTCTGTCGCTATGTTTACAGATACATTCTTTACTCCTTCAACTTTTCCGATTGCTTTTTCAACGCGGGCAACACAGTTGGCGCAGGTCATACCTTCTACTGGTAAACTAAAACTTTGCGATTTATCTTTCTCTATAATCTTTCCCATTTGATTTGCCTATTTGTCTTTAAAAACTAAAGTTATAACAAAAATAATATGGAATTTAACCTATTGCGTTACAGAATTTTGGGAAAATGTTATACTTTTATTAGATCCTTTTTTTGACACCTTTTATGTCAGCTTATCGATGGGTTTTCTGATATTACTTGCAACTTCTTTGAACTGGCTGGCAGTAAATCCGGTTATTTTTCTAAATTGATTCGACAGATGCTGAACAGAGCTATAGCCGAGTCTGTATGCAATCTCACTTAATGTAAGTTCATTATATTTTATCAGCTCCTTTGCATGTTCAATCTTTTGTAGAATTATATAATGTTCAATTGTAATTCCCTCAACAGCTGAAAATAGAGTGGAAAGATACTGATAATCGGTTTTTAGGTAATCAGACAGGTATTCGGAAAACCTTAACTGCATAGTCTCAAGTTTCCCTGAATAAATAACTTCTATTACCAGACTTTTTATTTTGTTAATTAGACTAGCTTTTTTGTCCTCCAGAAGTTCAAAACCATTCTTCTCTAAAACATTCTTTATCCCTTCTAGTGGAATATGATCTCCTTCTACTACGACTTCACCAAGTTGTATATTAAGTACATTAAGTCCGAGCTTTTCCATTTCGTCACCTACAACTTTGATGCAACGGTCACATACCATGTTTTTTATTACTAGATGTACTTTTTCCATCTTCTGATCATTCCCCTTTAAAAATCATTAGCCAAAAAAAAGAGGGAGCACAAAATTACTTCTCTTAGTTTATTACTCTATAGCCGGCTTCATTAACTGCTTTTTTCAGATCTTCTCTTGTTACTTTGTTTTCATCATATTCTATATCTGCTGAACCTATCTGTACATCCCTGATGTTTACATCAAGTCTTGAAAGTTCTTTTCTTACGTGCATTACGCAGTGCTGGCAGCTCATACCCTCGATTTCAAGTTTTTCAGTTTTCATTGTACTTCCCTTATTTTTAATTTTATATATTATTAGATGCAAAAACTACAATTAGGTTTCAATTCAAAGCAAATTGCTCCAGATAAAAATACTTCAAACATAATTGCTTAAGTGATAAAAAATTGGACAGGCATGTCAAAAATTACTATCTTATTCCGGTCAATTACAAATTTATTGAAAATTAAGAGATTTATAAAATGAAGACCCGGCTTATCCTCATTTTTTCACTTCTGCTTACTGTTTCGTGCATTTATGCGCAGAAAAAAGCTTTTACACTTGCTGATCTTTATAGAATAAAGACCGTTGGTGGGCCTATCCTTTCTCCCGATGGAAAAACCTTTGCATATACTGTTACTACTTCCAATTTGGAGAAGGGGAAAACTAATTCTGATATTTATTTGATGAATGTTGATGGTTCTGGTATTAAGGCCCTTGTTAATTCCGATGCCCAGGAAGATAACCCACTTTGGGACAAAGAAGGAAAGGGAATATACTATATTTCAACAAAAACGGGAACTTCACAACTCTTTTATATAAAAACTGATGGATCAGGCGAAAAGCAGATTACGGATTTTTATTCCGGTGTCAGTGACCCCGTCTTATCTCCTGATGGGAAAACAATTGCTTTTACTTCACAGATATTTACTGAATGCGGCACTGATCAGGATTGTAATAAGAAAAATAGCGAATCAATGGAGAAAGGACCAATTCAGGCACATATGGCCGATAATCTTCTGTTCAGGCATTGGACAGAATATTCAGATGGGAAATACACCCATATTTTTACTTATAATCTGGACGATAAAAGCTATACGGATATTACTCCTGGAAACTGGGAATCTCCAACATTTCAGCTAGGCGGAGGTGTAGGTTTTAACTTCTCACCAGATGGCAAAGAGATCTGCTTTATGTCAAAAAGAGTAAAAGATCCTGCTTCGTCGACTAATTCCGACCTCTGGTTGGTTCGGCTGGATGACCCCAAAAAGGAAGCTGAAAATATAACATCTGTTAATCAATCTTGGGATGGCAATCCGGTCTACTCTCCTGATGGAAGATATATCGCCTACAGAAACCAAGTCATTTCTAGATATGAATCTGACAGGTTTAGAATAAGTATCTTTGACAGGCAAACAAAGAAAAGTAAGATCATAACTGAAAAATTCGATAATTGGATAAATGACTTTATTTGGGCTAAAAATTCAAAGGAAATATATTTTACGGCAGATGTTCAGGGGTACTCTCCTGTTTATAAGGTTAATTTAGAATCTGAAAAGATCGAGAAGATCAGCTCTGATGAATCAATCTCTGAATTTACTCTTCTAAATCAGGGTAACGGAATTTTGTATAATAAACGCTCTGTGGCAATTCCATCAGAAATTTATACAATGGATTTTGCCTCTAAAAAAATCTCACAGCTGACTAAAGCTAATGAAGACTTTCTAAATGAAGTAGATGTAAGACCTGCCGAGCAAATTTGGGTCCCTGGTGCCGATGGTAAGAAAGTGCAGGTATTCATTGTTAAACCTCATAATTTCGACCCGAATAAAAAATATCCTCTGATTCTTAATGTTCATGGCGGACCCCAAAGTCAGTGGATGGATGCCTTTAGAGGTGACTGGCAAGTTTATCCGGGAGCAGGTTATATAGTTGCTTTTCCTAATCCTCATGGATCAACTGGTTTTGGACAGGCTTATACCCACGAAATTAGCGGCGATTTCGGAGGAAAAGTTTTCGTTGATTTGATGAAGGTAACTGATGCCTTAGCCAAACTGCCTTATGTAGATAAAGATAGAATGGGTGCTATGGGCTGGTCTTATGGCGGCTATATGATGAACTGGTTTCAGGGACATACTAAGAAATTTAAATGCCTTGCTTCAATGATGAGCCTTTATGACCTCAAATCTTTCTTCGGCTCTACTGAAGAACTCTGGTTCCCTGAATATGATCTTAAAGGCCAGCCATGGAATTCAAAGGATTATCTGAAATGGGATCCTTCAGAATTTGTTAAAAACTTTTCTACTCCTACTCTGG
The DNA here is from genome assembly GCA_030706145.1 of Bacteroidota bacterium. Taxonomy (GTDB): domain Bacteria; phylum Bacteroidota; class Ignavibacteria; order Ignavibacteriales; family SURF-24; genus JAUZPB01. The sequence continues at coordinate 4,694 of JAUZPB010000007.1, read as the reverse complement.
TTATTACTGGTGAGAGGGACTATAGAGTCCCTTATACTCAAAGCATTGAATACTTTACTGCTCTGCAGAAAATGGGGATTGATTCCCGCTTAATTGTATTTAAGAACGATGGCCACTGGCCTAGTGGAATTAAATCTATGCCTTTGTATTACAATGCTCATCTGGACTGGTTCCATAAGTACTTAGGAGGAGATCCTGCTCCTTATGATATGACAAAAATGTTGAGGAATCAGGCTTTTGAAAAATAAGTGAAATACTAGTCTTCTTTTTGCTATTGTCTGCCTTTTAGGGTGAACAATTTGCTTGTGAAATTGAAGATTTTTTAAATTATTTTTGTAAAAATTTTCCAATTTAACTCGGGTGTTACTCATGAGTTTCTTGAAAGGATTGTTCGGGAAGAATGAATCAGAAAAACTGCTGAAATCCGGCCTCGAATGCTATAACTCAGGGGATTATAAGGGGGCTATTGAGCTATACAAAAAGGTCCTTGAGTTGGACGACAAGAATGCCCAGGCTCATTATGGAATAGCATTATCTAATCTGAACCTGGAGAATTTCTGTGAAGCTGTTGCTGAATTTGATGAAACATTAAAATGTAATCCTTTATTTTCATCAAATCTGCTCTTTAACCGTGCAACAGCTAAACTTAAGATAAATGATACTGAAGGTGCATTGGCGGATTTATCTAAACTTATCGTTGCAGATCACAAAAATGATCGCGCTTATTTTGAAAGGGGAATGATTAAGGTAAGTCAGGGCGACTATAACGGGGCAATTGATGATTTCTCTGAAGCTGTTACAATTAAACCTGATTTTTCTGAAGCTTTGTGTGCTTTGGGAAAAACAAAGTTTTTGTTAAAGGATTATAAAAAAGCACTTATCGATCTTTCAAAAGCCGTTGAAATTAATCCTAACTATATCCCTTCATTTTTTGCCCGGGGCCTTACTGAGATTGAACTTGGACACTTTCCAGAAGCTGAGGAAAACTTTAAAAGGGTCATTAGCCTTAGTCCAAAGAACATAGAAGCTATGTACCAAATTGCTGTAATTAAGGATAAATTGGATGATTCCGAAAATGTGTTTAAGGCAATTGACGATATTCTTTCACTTGATCCTTCCTTTTCAAAGGCATTTTTCTTAAGAGCATCAATGAAATTAAGACATCGTGAATTTGATGCTGCTGAATCTGACTATTCGAAAATTATTGAACTTTGCCCTGATGATGCCTTAGGTTATGTAGAACGCGGTAATGTCCGTAGAATACTCTTTGATTACCAGGGAGCTAAGGAGGACTATATTGTTGCTACGCGGCTTGATCCTACGCTGATTGATGTACATTACAATCTGGGCCTTTTGGAAACTGATTTCAAAAATTATGAGGCGGCTTTTAATTGCTTTACAAAAGTAATTGAGCTTGATCCTAACCATGCTGATGCTTTCTTTAGAAGAGGTGTGGTAAACTATTTTAAGAAGAAATTTAATGATGCAATTAGCGATTTAAATAAATCCCTGGAGATAAATCCCGATAATTTTGAAGCCTTTCTGCATAGAGGCAACGCTAAAGTTGGCCTTGAGGATAACTATGGTGCAATAAACGATTATACTAAAGCACTTATGAACCCTTCCTATTCGGAGGCATTCATGTGTAGAGGTAATGTGAAATATAAGTTGGGGGACTATTATGGTGCAGTTGCAGATTTTTCTAAAGCTATCAACATAGATCCAAAAGATCCTGCTAAATATTTCAGCAGAGCAAATGCAAATAAAGCTATGGAAAACTCTAATGAAGCTATCGATGACCTGAATAAGGCTATTATTTTCAACCCTAAATTCGCTAAAGCTTATTTCCTAAGAGGTCTTCTTTTCTATAATATGAGGAGCTATAGAAACGCAATTAATGACTGGGAAAATGCAATTAAACTGAATCCTAATTTCTCTCAGCAGCTGAATCCCTGGATAGCTGAAGCAAAGAAGAAAGTGGTTTGATTGTACATTATACAAAAATTAAAAAAGGATTTGAATGAATGTCATACAAATCCTTTTTTTTTAGCATTTCTTTGTTATTTATAATATGTATAGCTGTTAAACGGATTTATTGCCTGTGAGTTTAATACTTGAAAACGCTCTGAAGTACTATACTGATGCTGTGGCATTCTGCTGAATTGCCTTGTTTGGTAAACAACCGGCTCTTGTCTAATTATTTCCTGTTCTCTTATATTCTGAACATAAACCGGACTTATTGGTATTGATACAGGTACAGGCTGATTTTCCAGGTAAGGCCTTCTTTTGGGCGACTTAATTTTGTATGTAATAAATGAAATTAGTAGAGTTATAACTACTAAGGTTGTAAATATTGATAAACTTGAAAATATAAGTGGTAATAATCCCATTTTCTTTCCCCTCAAAATTAAATTCTGTCTTAGTGATCCAATTCGTATGCCAAGGGAAAATGCCCTAAAATCAAAAGAAATGGTGTAAAATAGAATATCAAATTGAGATTTATTCCATTTTGAGACATTCTGAGATGTTCCTTGTTTCTCTTAGTAAATACATTTTTAGTATAGATCTGCCTTAAGTTCTCTGATCTAAGCAATAACCGCATGCTAAGTCCTAGACATAAAAAGACTTATAAAGACGTTTGGAATAAAAAAATTGGATTTTAATTGAAATATTTGATAATTTACTACACTTTATTTGAAAATTGTACCCAAAATTAATAGAATAATATTTATAGGCGGATAATGACCAAAGCTGATATTGTAGAAAAAATTGCTTTAGGAACAGGTGTAACAAAGTTAGAAACCGAGGCCATTGTTGAGGGCTTTCTAAATACAGTAATTGAAGCATTAAAGGAAGGGAACGGTATAGAGATTAGAGGATTCGGAAGTTATAAGGTGAAGAAAAAGAATGCTCGTTATGCCCGTAATCCTAAAACGGGAGAAAAAGTTTATGTTGAGGAACACTTTGTTCCTTCGTTCAAGTTTTCTAAGGATTTTAAAACAATTGTAGATAAAGGCCTAAAAGAAGAGAAGAAAGGCACATTAGTTTAAATGATTTTTTGCCCAAAGTGTAATTTTGAGGTAGATTCCGGGCACAATTTCTGCCCATCTTGTGGTTATGATCTTAGAGAGCTAAGGTCTAAGGTTCAGGAAGATCTGAATCAACAGGCAATAAATGATGGTAATACCCGGAGTGATAATTATGTTCTATGTGATGTGTGTGGTGAGGAAACTAAAGTAAATACAGGTTATTGTCAGTCTTGTGGTGCAAAACTTTCGGGCAGGGAACATAGTCTCGGCAGTGATATCGATAGAACTGCTGCAAAAGCTGATTCAGTCGATGAAAATGAATTTGAGAAAAAAAGTTTCGCGAAAAAAGATGATTCTACTATTTCAGGACAAAAGCAGCAGAAAACAATTAAACCTTCTGCGGCAAGTCCTAAGGCTAAAATTGATAAAAAAGTAAATAGTGGAAACCTTTCTCAAAAAAGCTTAAAACCAATAAATATTGGAATTTTTATAATTGCTCTTGTTGCACTTGGAGTAGCAATACTCTATTTTACAGGTGTATTTGACTCTCCCAAAGATAGGAGTAAGGAAATTATTACACAGGATCAACAGCAGCAATCAGGAAGTAAGATCAGTCTTGATGATCTTCAAAAGATAAATGACCTTGAAAGTGCTGTTAAAAAGGATACTACAAATTATTCAAGTATACTTGAACTGGCTCATAGGTTAAATGATTCCGGATTTTATGAAAGGGCTATCCCTTATTATAGAATGTATCTTAGAGCAAATCCCAAGAATGTTGACGTGCTTGTGGATTTAGGTGTTTGCTTCTTTGAGCTTAAACAATTTGATAATGCAAAGGCTGTAATGAAAAAAGGCTGGAACATTAACCCGAGACATCAAATTGCAAATTTCAATTTAGGTATTGTCAATTTTTCAGCCGGACAATTGGATTCGGCTAAGATTTGGTGGCGCAGAGCCATCGAAATCGATCCAAACTCGGAAATTGGAAAAAAATCAAAAGAATTATTAGATTCACATTAAAACTGGAGGTATGAATGCCCTGCGGAAAAAAACGTAAACGTCATAAAATGGCAACACACAAACGCAAAAAAAGATTAAGAAAGAATAGACATAAGAAGAAATTAAGATAGTCCTTTCTTTCTTCTCTCAGATATTCAATTTATATCTGATTTGTGTTTTGTGTAATAAACTTTATATACAATGGCTGCCCGGGGATGACCAGCTCCCATTGTATATTTATGTATAAAAAGTTTTTTAGCCATCTTAGCTCAGCTGGTAGAGCAACGCATTCGTAATGCGTAGGTCGCCGGTTCGATCCCGGCAGATGGCTCGAAAACACGCCAAAAACGAAGTTTTGGGACTTGAAAAAATTTCAAAATTAAGAATTGCTTAGTTTTGCTTAGTCTAAAATCATGAATCACTAAGCAAAATACTAAGCATTTTTTGCTCTGAAATTTAGAAGAAGAACTTAGAAAGGATGAATCAAAAATGTTTCTTTCTAAGCGTCCGAACGGAGTATATCACCTATACTATAAGCAGCCTAACGGCAAGCTGACAAGCGTTTCAACCAAGGCCGGCGCTGGGTAACTCCATAGCGGTTCAGCGTGCCGAGCGGACGCACGATGTAAGGCACGCTGCGCCAACGCGCCGCAAACGCTGCGG
>JAUZPB010000069.1 GCA_030706145.1 Bacteroidota bacterium | reverse complement strand
TTAACTGGTAAAGGTAAATACCGCTGGCTAGTCCGGATGCATCAAACTTAACACTATTTTGTCCTGCTGGTAAAATACCATCAATCAAAGTGGCTATTTCTCTTCCAAGAAGGTCATATACTTTCAGCACTGTCTTTTGACTTAAAGGCAGACTAAAGTTTATTGTCGTAGATGGGTTAAATGGATTAGGATAATTTTGTGTTAATGAAATTGTTTCTGGTAATATATTGTTTTCTTCTGATTTACCCTGCACATCCGTAATCTGAACTTCTGGAGATAACTTTCTATCTAAGATTAGCATAATTGCATCTGCAGCAATATATTTGCCGCTTCCTATTCCTTCATTATCTAATTTTATTACTTTTCTTTTTCCCTTTTGCAGATATACTTCCGTAAGCTTCTGCCAGCCTTTGTAATTTACGTTTGATTGGTCGAGATATTTTTTTACCGAATCGCTTTGAGAATAAATTGTATATGGAGCTTTGTTTGTGCAAACCGAACTGTTTTGAACATAAGCATATACATTATACCACGCACTATATGGGACATTTACCGAATATGTAATTGATGCATATGATGAATCGCTTGCAAGATATACATTTGGTTTATATCCAATGGCTGTAGAACTTTCTTTAATCCAATTGCCATTTCTTGTTACAATTGAATCCTCATCTTCATTTACAATTGTTGCTTTGGGACGCCATAGCATACCATTTCGGTGAGGAAGCAGAGCCTGCTGCCTGTAAAACTTTGACCTTAAAAGATCACCATTAGCTTTACTAGCATTTGCAATCCCTTCGTAAAAGAAATAAGTCTCACCTTTTACATTATTGTTCCTGTTCTCCTGAACAGATTGAGATAGAAATGTGGTATCTATTACATAACTTCCAACTTTTGCTAGTATTCCTGAAAAAAACAGATTCTTTTTTGAGTCCGAAATGTAGCTTAGTGACTTTTGAAGTTCATATTTATATGAAGAATAATCATACCTGTATATTTGCGGAATTAAATTATCAATTATCCCATTTTCAAGCCATGTCTTTGAGTCCTGAAGATAGTTCTGGTAGCCCCATGGATAATTCGAAGGCGCAGAAGAAAGCAAAAGGTCCTTACTGCGTGTCTTTATTGAATCCCTAAGCCTTTGAAAAAATCCACTTAGCTTATCTGCCCTCCACTGCATCCAATCCAGATTTCCAATATCTTGAGGAGGATTATTGCCATTATGCTCAGCTTTATAAATTGCTACTGTTGTAGAATCATAACCACCTTCAATCGGCATTGCAGGCAGACGGTCATCTCCCTGAATACCATCTACATCATAACTATCAATTATTTCTGTACATAAGGATATCATGAAATTCTGAACTTGTGGATTAATACCATTCATCCAATCAAACCCATTTTTTACAAGCAGATTGCCTTTATTATCTTTAGCAGCCCAGGATGGATATTTAGCAATAATATGACCCCCATTCTGTGAATAAGAAGAAGCAAAACCATATTCCATCCATGGGACTACTTCAATGCCGACTCTATGGGCTTCTATTAATAGTCTTTCAAGTGGATCCCTGCCGGATACTGTTGGCCAGATTGGTTTAGAAAAAGTATTTTTCATTATTCCGCTTGGATAAAGCGTATACCCCCCGTTCCACATAACAGGGAAAATTATATTTATACCTATTGAAGAAAGATAATCCATTCCTTTTGCTATATCCTGATCAGACAAAAGAATATTGCTGTCAACATTGGTAATCCATACTCCACGCAATTCTGACGCAACTTGTGCAATACTGCTTATTGATAATATCAAAACAATAATACTTGAGTAAAAAACTCTTTTCATATAACTCCATTTACAAACATTTTGTTAATTATTAAAACAAAGGTACAGAATTTTTTTCACAAGATGAGTTATCTTGATATTCTGTACCTAAGTGTTAAATTTGCAGGATATAATTAAACAAAATTTGTTAAAATAACTTTTTTATAATGTAAGCTGTTATTTATCTGCCCTATCCTGAAGATATTTACTCCTGAAAAATTCCTGAGATTTCTTTATTCCTTCATAGAAAAAATATACTTCACCCTGAACGCCTCTTTTTCTGTTCTCACTTATTATCTGAGATAGATACTCTTTATCAGCATCATAGTCGCCAAGCTTTAATAGTATACCTGGAAAGAATTTTTTCAAGTTTTCTTTGCTTATTTGTCTATTGACAATATTATTTAGAAGATCTATATATCCTTTGATATCATACCTGTAAAGCTGCGGACAGATCATATCAACATAACCTTTTTCAACCCAACTTGGCCAGTCCTGAAGATATTCATCCCTACCCCATGGAAAGATACTAGGAGACATAGATACAATCACATTTTTCTTTGCACTTTTAACGGTTTTATATATTCTTGCCATAAATTTAGTCATTTGTCCTGCCCTCCAGTTAACCCAGGAGGTGTCTTTGAAATTTTTTGGCGGGTTTTCTCCTTTATGTTCCTTTTTATATAATGCTACAGTATACTTATCATATCCAGATTCTACTGGCATTGCAGGCAGACGATCATCCCCCTGAATTCCATCGACATCATAATTATTGACTACTTCCATTAGAAGTGAAAGCATAAAATCCTGGACATCAGATCTAAAACCATTCATCCACTCAAAACCATTTTTCTGAACAAGTTTTCCACTATTATCTTGCGAAGCCCAATCTGGGTGAAGCTTCAGTAAACGCCCTCCGTCAAGTTGATATGAACTGGAAAAGCCGAATTCGAACCAGGCAATTACTTTTATATCTTTTTTATGTGCTTCTTCTATAATCTCCTTTAGTGGATCTCTCCCTGCAAAGATAGGATCTATTGATTCACCAAACATTTTGTTCATAATTTTGCTAGGGTATATCGTCATAGCCTTATTCCACACCACAACGAATATTGTATTAATCCCTGCATTCTCACATGTATTTATTGTTTCTATGATGTTTTGCTTTGAAAACAGTGCCCTGCTATCAACATTTGTAAGCCATACTCCCCTTACTGGTGGATAATTTACTTGGGCATTTATACTTGACAAAAAGACAATAAAAAAGAAAAATATTTTTTTCATATTTTAGATTTTCTTGGGTTAATATTAAAATTTAATTCTTATACCAGCTTTGTATTCTACCATCTGAAATGAGCTTGTATTCTCAATATCTAATGCCAGAGCCGGCCAAAGTTCTCCAATTATATTTTTATAATTTCCAGCAATTGTAATACTTATTGGATCAATTATATGAAATACTAGCTCTGCCCCTAAATTGAAGCCTCCGCTCCAATCCTGTTGATGACTTGGTGGAACATCCTTCAATAAATTATGATATTTGTGTACTCCTGAAGTATAAGAAGTATCGATTGTAACTGAATCAAGACCACTTCTGTGATTTAACCATCTGTAAATTCCAAAACCTAAATCAACATTTGTCTCAAATAGTTTTGTTCTAACTAAATTGTATTTGGCATTGGCAGAAAGCCCTGCAACTGTAAGGTCCATTTTAATCCCTGTCAAAGGAGCCCTGTAGATAACATTGCTTCCACTAACAAGAACTTTGCTGTCAATATACATTTTGTCTTCATTAATTTTATCGAACTTAAAATATTCCAGCTTGCCAAACCAGATCCAGTTTTCACTCGTTTTATATCCAAATGAAATTGATCCCGATGCTGTATTCTTAAACCTGTCTGCTAATGTTCCTAGAGGAGTAATTACTGCTCCTTCTGCATTTGCAAAATATTTTCCTGTCTGAGCCATCAAAGGACAAACTAATGTCAATAGGCTTACTAATAGTAAAATTGTTTTTCTCATAATATATTTTCAGATTTTAATTTTTTTACTCTTTTAATACATAAAACTGATACCTAGTCTTGCATTTAACAGATCTTTTGAGGTAAAGTCCTCATACCCATACTTAGAGCCCGTATTTAGCAGGTAAGTATATCTTACCCCTCCGCTTATCATGATATAATCATTTATCTTGTAATCGGCATCTAATCCGCCTGCTAAAACATAGGGGTTCCCGCTTACTTTCTCAGCCATATTTCTGTATGAGTAATCAAACGCATAACCTCCGAGCTGCTTAAAAAACTTTCTCCAGTGTTCTTCTACATAAAGACTTTTATAAAAGAAAACTACACCTGCCCCTAAAAATGGACGTATCTCAAGATTATCATTAGGATTTATCTGATAACTTACTGTGGCTATTACAGGAAATATCTCCACACTCTGGTTAGGCGTAAATGTAGCAGCATAATTTGAAGAATCAGCTAATAAAAGCTGTACATACTTATTATAAAAATTCGCAAGATTTGTATCATTTATGTCACCATAATATCTTTTCCATGTCTTCCAGTTCCATTGGGCAAACATAGCATGTATATCCTGGTTGATACTTAAATTCTGGTATCCTGTATTAATAGATAACTTTAGGTTCTTATACATATCGAATCTTACTTCAAGCTCACCTCCAGGTCCCTTCGTACTATTTACTTTGAGCTCACCTTTATTAGTAAGTGCAGTCGTATAGTTTCCATAAAAACCAACTGAGTTTATCTTAAACTGTGCCTTAATATCAATTCCTAATATTGACATAGAAAGGACAATTATTAGAATTATTTTTTCTCTCATAGTATTCCCATTTGAAGTGTGAATCGGAGTATGTTTCCTAATCTGCCATAATCTGCATATGAAAAATCAAATGCCATCGGATAGTCTCCCGGTGGAACTATTCCCACACCGAAAGTATACTTTTCTTCATCATAGAAAAATTTATAGCCACCACGAAGAGTCAGCATTTTCATCAGTTGCAGCTCTCCTCCTATGTTTAGCTTTTCATCAGCATCTGTAGGGTGTATTGCTTCTGTAATAAGCGTAAGCTTACTATATTCATTTTCATATACATCTGCCGATGCACCAATTTTAAGCATAGCTGGCATCTTGAACTTCTCGTTGATGAATTTAGCATTTGTACCCAAATTCTGGATTGAAGCTCCTATCTTCAAAGAAGAAAGTCCAGTGTAGTAAATAACGCCACCATCCATTAGAATATTTGAAGCTGTATATGAATCAATCTTTTCGGAAACATACTTTGCAGTAAGTCCAAAGGAGAATTTATCAGTTAACTGCTTTGCGTATGTCAACCCTAAGGCTACTGAATTAGCGCTGAATTCTCCCGTCTGCTCATAAAGCCTTGATCCACCTGATCTTACAGTCCTTGGCATTGATCCATAATCTAAAACAATAGCTCCCAGGCCAATAACTCCATAGTCAGTTCTATAGGAATAACTTGTAGCATAGTTTTTTATATCTGCTAAATATGGAGCATAAGAGACACTCATACTGTGCTGCATTGTTGTTAGCCCCAAAATACCTGGATTGGTAAAAACCGCAGAGGAATTCAGATCGGCTAAACTTACTGAGGACTCCCCAAGAGCATTTACCCTTGCTGAAACAGGAATTTCCAGAAAAGCAAAACCGGCTGTACCAACTTTCTTAAAATCCCCGGCCCATAAACCTGAAGCCGAAAGGATTAGTATTAACAGCAATATTTTCTTCATAGTAAAATTCATTTTGTAATATTATGTTAAATTCAATTTCTTCTTATTTATTCTTTTTTAGAAATGATCATTAAACAATCATTTGTTTATCTGACTATTGCAAGCTTACCTATCTTCTCTCCCAGTTTTGATTCAATGTGATAGATATAAATTCCACTTGTAACATACTGACCATAATCTGTTGCCTGATCCCATGATACTATAGCTCCTTTACCCTCTGGAACATTCAATGTTTTTACAAGATCACCTCTGACCGAATAGATCCTAATAGTGCAAGGATTTGGAATATTTACAAATTGAATTACATCCTGGTCACCAGGCTGAGAGGAACCTTCTCCAATGACAAATGGATTTGGTACAACAAGTACATTATCCAGATTCTTTGGAGGTACAAGAGTAGCAGTAAACGGGAAATGGCTCTTGTTTGCATATATTGAAGATTCAAGCGGCGGCACCATACTAGGATTAGCTGAACCACTTTCTTTGAATTTCGCTTTTGGATTTACTGACCAATTAGCTTTTCCATTATCGTATGCCGTAAGTGCATAATAATATGAATTTCCTATCTCAACTAATGAATCAACAAAATTGTATTTCCCGGAACTATAATAATTTTGATCACCTTTCTTTATATCGGCTATCTTTACCCACGGTCCTATTGGAAGATATTCGGATCTATAAAGCCTGTATCCAGCAAGATCAAGCGTATTATCATCAGGATCTGGTATTGATTCTGTAATATCGGACCAGCTAATCTGGTTTGCTACAAACCTTTCACGCTCCCTGTAATAATCAACTGTAAATGACGGGGCTATTGGTGGATTTGGATGTCTGAATCCATTGTCATATGTAAACTTTGCCTTATCACTGCTTTGCTCAAAATTTGAACGGCCTTCCTGATTAACTCTGCTCTGATCAGCAAGTTTATATCTGTCCTTGCCCGTTGCATATCTATAATCTATACCATCAACTATTTCTGCTACAGCAATTACTATTGAATCCCCTGGCATCAGGTCCCATGGCCCAAGCGACATTAATGACCATAATCTGGCATTCCCCATTGTAGGATCCTTTGTAGAGATAACGGATCTATATGCCTTTGCCGGATCCTTTATGACTTCGTATGAATCATTTAACAGACCTGTCTTTCCCGTAAGTGGACCTGCCGGATCACGATTTTCGTCGACTGCAGACCACCCGAATTTATTTACTTGAGTCGGAGTCTTGTTTATCTTATCTGGTGTTGAATAAAGTAACCTTATTCCCGCAAACCCCGGAGAAAGCCACTCTCCACTTCTTTCTATTTCTATCTTCCCATTGCCATCTGTGCTCTTTATGCTTTGTCCCATATTCTCAGAATATCCAAAATCCTTTGCCCACCCATATATCATTGGTCTTGGGGTTCCAAGGTTAAAATCCTTCTTTGTTGCATCATCAAGTCCTATTGCATATATGGTATTACGCGCCCCTCCTGTCTGTGAAGCTAGAGCTGGGTATAAAACATTCCAACTTCTTGAATTGCAATTAAAGCTGTAGGAAAACATCATATAAAAATTATATAGAGAATCGACTATTTTTCGGCTTTCCTTATATTGCTTTAATTCATTAGCAATATTCTTTATTACATATTCATATATAATGTAGTTTTCATCTCTCATTGAACCGCTCCATACATGAGCAGTCCTCTTTACTCTTATTGGCAGCTGCCTTTGTGGTTCATAAGTATTTGGCCAATTGGGATTGTATTCCCATATTGTTTCAACGACTTCCTCACCACTGACACTAGCCTTTTGAAGACCATAATTGTCGGTCTTTTTATGCTTCCTAACTATATATTCCGAATTGGCTTCATCTGATATATTATATGAGCCTATTGCCCAATCTTCATAAGTTAGTACGCTATCATCCTTACGCTTACATCCAATATAAAAACCACCTACAGCCATGTATGATGGCGAATCACCAATATCTTCCTTGATTTTTGTCTGATCAAATCCCGGCCAATCCAAACTTATTCCCGTTCTCTTCCAGTTATTAAATCCTGCCGGCCCTGATTTTCCAAAAGACAAACTATGCCAAAGCTTGCCACGGTTAAACGTCAGAAGTGAGGCATCAATCTCCTTCGATTGCTGTGCTAATACTCTAATTGAAGCAGAAGAAAAAAGTATTATAAAAAGAAAAAATGCTTTTGATTTCATATGTATTTCTATTTTTCAATTTGATTTTTAATTAAATCCTACACCTACGGTAAAAAAGATCTGCCGCGGTATATTTCTATATGCCCTGTATGGATATATCAGATAACTGGTTGTATTCTGATTGTATGGCTCATCGAGAGTAATTCCATAATTAGCCCACGAATAATTTGAATTATCCTGCGGAGTTAACCACTGATTGTCAAATAAATTCATAACCCTCAAGCCTAGAATGAGTCTGATATCACCATAGTTAATACTTTTAGTAAAGTTAAAATCGAAAGATGATTCCAAGGGCCAACGACGGTTATTATATACATCCTTTAGATCAAATTCCGTCTGATATGTATATGGAGTGCCTGACTGTACCGTATAGATAAGGCTGAAGATAGAGTTTGAAAAGGGCTTGATCCCAAATAATGAAATACCTTCATCATCTTTTAAATTATACTGAAGCATTCCCTTGAAACTATGAGTCCTGTCCCAACTTGATATGTGCTCATTAGATGTAGTTCTTTTCTGCAGATTTGCTGCATTTTCCGGATATAGATCTGATAAACCATATGCTCCATCCATAGTCTGAGAAAGCGTGTAGCTCAACCTATAACTAAGGTTTTCATATGAAACGCTTTCAAGAGTTACTTCAAATCCAACTGTTGAACCGAATGTGTTGTTAGCATAATAATTATAATAGTATAAAGGTATATTATCTTCTGTATATCCGGCAGGTCTTGTCGAATTTCCTGTATATGATGCAACATCAATGGTGCCTATCTGTGTTACTCTGTCATTATAGTATACAGCTACATCAAGCCTATTTTCTTTATCAATTAGCTGCTGTAAGCCAAATTCATAGTTAATTGTTTTCTTTGGATCAAGATCTGGATTTCCACGAGTCGACCATCCAAGATAGTTTGATGTGCCCAGTGCTTGAGAAAAAACTGGCATTGAAGCAAAATGGCCGTATTGCAAACGAAAAGCAGTATTTTCTCCAATAGGGAACGACAAACCTATTCTTGGCATTACTACTACTTTTGTTTCAGAGGGCTTGGTATCTGGATCTCCAATCCTTGTTGGTGACGGCGCTTTTGTTCCCTGATAAAAAACATTATAGATATCAACAGGAGCATTCGACTGAAAATTATATGCTTCAGTTCTTATACCAACGTTCGCAATCAGTCCATCAAATTCCATTTTATCCTGTAAATAAAAAGATGCATTGATTGGATAAGCTTCATAATGCTCTGCAACTCCATGATTTCCAACATAGGCATAAGCAAGAAAACTATATGTTACACCACTGTTTCTTAAATCCCAGTAGTTTAGTTTTAATCCTGCTTTTAGAAAATGAACATTATTTATCTGATTTGAATAATCACTGCTTAATGTCCAGTTGTTTGAACGATTATCCTGGAAAAAGTCAGTTGCTATGTTTTCATATTTTGTAAAGTACTCCTGCTGCCACCATGGACCATTTACTAGTAGTGTACCAGTCGGATCATTTGATCCTTCCAAATAATCATTCTTATCATACCAGGTAAGAAGATATTTATATGGCAGCTCATATTTCTCAAATTGATGCGAAACAGTTGTCTCTAAAAATGAATTATTGTTTATAGTATAAACCCAGTTAAAGCTCTGAGTTGTTGTTTGCTCGGTCCTGACCGGATCACGGCTTACAAAATATTTATATGAGAAATCTGTATTCGGCAGACCAGCCCACCTGATATCATCACTCCCTGAAAACAAACCTCCTACATATTTCTGGAATGCCGCCATAAACTTGAATTTATGATTTTTAATTATCTGAGATGTCATGGTCATAATATAGTTCTGATATATCTGATCTTTCTCTGGAGTAGGTAGTCGGGTTGGATTCTTTTTGTATTCACCTGAGAAAAAGAATTTTAACAGATCAGGATTTTTTCCAATTGGTCCACCAAAGCCAAACAAATACCTCTGATAGGAATGTGTTCTATAGTCATAAACACCTAATGGATTATCCTCAGATGGTGTGTGTAATTTTGTCCAAATGTCATATGCCCAGTTAATTTCTCTATTTACTACAGAATCCCACTGCGCCTTCTCTGATGTCGTTGCGTTTTTAGTCCTGAATATCTTATCATATAAACTGCCATATCTTTCTTTATTTGATAAACCAAAAATACTGAACAATGTTGTGCTATTTGGATCCTTCATTGCAGCTTGTGTAGCTTTATCTTTCTCCTGCATCCAAGTATCTTTATTTCCCCATGTCTGCCATTCAATGTTCGATTTGTCATATAAATAATTTCCCCAGTGATACTGACCTTGTGGTCTGTATTCAACCTTAAACTCTCCTGTAAATTTTGGAGCCCCTTCCTTCATAACAACTTTTACAACACCTGCCTGCGCATTACCATATTCTGCATTAAAACCGCCCGTGATCATTTGCATCTGTGCAACGCCAATTGGATTTACATCATATTTCCATGAATTGTTTGCTTTTGTACCACTGCCCCATCCAGGAACTGCATTATCTGAATTTACTTGCTCAACACCATTTATCTGAAAACTCACCTCATTTGTACCACTACCGCGCACCTGGTAATCACCTTGAGAATTCTTTTGAAAAGAGGTCGAAAGATCTATCATTCCTCTTAATCCTTCTACCGGAGCAGCCTTTATAGTCTCTTCGGTTAGCGTACTTGCCGAAGAGGTTTGATCCTTAATAACCTTTGGCCGGTCGGCAACTATCTCAACAGTCGAGGTTTGAATAGATTTGTCCTTTAACCTGAAGCTAAGCTCAGTCGTACGGTCAATGTTTACTTCAACATTTTTTATGTTAACGCTCGCATATCCGACCATACTTACATTCAGAGTATATGATCCAACAGGAACATTAAGTATAAAAAATTTCCCTTCAGCATCTACACCTGCCCCCATGTGCGTACCTTGCAATATTACGGTCGCACCGGTTAAAGGTTCATTTGTAGCATCGTCTACAACCCGCCCGGTTATTTTTCCTCTTTGGGCCTGCGCAAATAATATGCTTTGACCAAATAAAAATAGGCTTAGGACTAGACTTGAGGTTATTATGGTTTTATTAAAAAATTTTTTCATAGATAGATTACTTTGAAATTATTTTTTTATGCTTTGTATTGTTATTTTCTAAAGAATGATCGATTCTGCTACAGACAAATGCCCCACATATTTCCTTAAAGGAGTATCAAAATCTGTATATTTCCTTAAAGATGTATTAAAATCTGTGTATTGCTTTTCTACAAGTTTATGAATAATGCTTAAGATTATGAATAATGCTTTATTTTTATTATCCATTAAAGATCATACTTTACTATTAATATTTAACTTTTATCTAAATTTCTGAACCATGAAAAATATAATGCTATCGATAGTAAAGTGAAGATTGACAAGGATATAAAGAAATTACTCCAGTTCTTCATAATGAATAGCATACCTGTCATAAATAAAAGAACTTGCCATGGAACAGCTATGAAAGTTGAAATAATATCCCGTCTGTTTTCTGAATCGATTTTATCAAGAGCATTTCCTTTTATAGCTTTTACCTTTACCGGTCGCCATAAACCAAAGGGTCTTGTAATACAGTAGAATTTCTCAAGTACCTCAAAGTCAGTATGAGGCGAGAAATATGTTCCTAAAATACAACCTGCAAAAGAGGCCCCGGATGGAATTATGAAACTAATAAACTCTGGAGCTAATGGCATTGTCATTTTCGTAATTATCGCAGCAACCATTCCGGTAAATGTACCTATTGCAAAACCATATCCATTAAAGCGCCACCAGAACCACCTTAAAACTAATGGGATTGCTAGACCTGATCCTAAACCAAGACACAACCAGCCCCATATATCATTTATATTTGCAATACTGAAACTAAAAAGAACGCCAACAACTACAATAATTATTGAAGCAAGCCTGCTTTGTACTACCAAACTCTTTTCTGAAGCATTTGGCTTTATAAAAGCCTGATAGAGATCCTTAACCCAGTAGGCTGCTGCTGCATTTATCATTGCTGTAAAGGTTGACATTGCAGCTGCAAGAAATCCAGTTATTATCAATCCCTTTATTCCTGCTGGTACATATTCCTTTATTACTACTGGAACAACTAATTCTGGATCCTGTATAACATGACCAGTAAGCCCGTGATAAATGCCAAGTACAGCAAATGCTGCTACTAGTGGCCAACGAAATGAAAGAAGACTTATCCAGAAAAGTGAAAGCAGTCCTGCCTCACGGTCATTCTTAGCTGCAAAATATCTTTGTGTTATATATCCTCCAGCACCACCACTACCCTCAAGAGCTGTCTTTAATATGTATAAGAGTATTGTTAAGCCTAAAAGATTGAATACTGAATATGCGCCTTCAAGATTCATTTTTAGTGGCGGTAGTAGTCTGCTCCATTCATGAAATGAAGTATTTACATTTGTAAATTGTCCATTTGTTGAAGGCATCGATACTGTAAATTCAGATGGAAGTGTTACTTTTTGAAATGAAATAATGCAGATTGCAATCACAGCTGCAAAGATCAAAAGTCCCTGGAATACATCAGTCCAAACTACTCCATACAGACCGCTTGCAACAGTATATATAGTCGTTATTACTATAAGTAGAAGTGTGCCAGTATGTTCATCAAGTCCGAAGAATTCCCCAAAGAACTTACCCCCTCCAATAGCAAAATAACTTACAGAGCCTATGCAAAAAATTATATTTGCTACTGCACTGATCAGCCTGGCCATATCTCCCTGCTTTCCACTGCCAAATCTAAATCGCATCCATTCGGCCACTGTCATTACTCTAGCTCTTCTGTTCCATTTCCCCATAAAGACCATGAAAAAGGCCATAATAAGAACAATTCCACCCCTGAACTCAATAAAAAAACCTTTTGTCCCTAATGCATAAAGTAGACCCGCTATAATCATTGTCCCTGATAAGTCAACATTGGCAGCCATTCCCGATGCGCCCAAGGCCCACCATGGAATATTCCTATCACCTAAAAAATATGAATCAATTCCTTTGGATGCTTTTTTTTCAAAATAAAATCCAAGAAGTATGACTGCTAACATATAAAGAGCTACTATCGAATAATCTATAAAATGCATTGCATTCTCAATGTTTTTTATCCTAGGAAGATTTATGTTTTAAACTATTTTCTTTTTTTTGCGCAGGAATTTTAGAAAAATAGGTAGCTGCAAACAACTACATCAAAAGGTAAAGAAAGAATTTCTTCTTAATTCCATTGTTGAATATTTATAGATATTTTACAGACTACATCATAAGGTAGGTTCTTTTGAATATTGTTTTATTTAGTTTTGCTCTAGTAAAAAAAGAGTCACCTTTGCTTTTATTCATTAACAAAATAAAAAAATGAAAAATGGAGTTGCTATGAAGCCAAGACATGCCATTTTAACTATTTTGCTTTTTTTGTATGCTACATCGGGCATAATGAAAGCACAATGGGTTTATAAAACTAAAATAAAGTTCCCTGCAACTGATACCTCTTTCGTACAACCGTTCTTATGTACTGTTGACGACAATAACAAACTATACGTGATCTCTTCCAGATCGACCAATCTAAATGCACACGATGCTATATATTATCTAAAGAATGCAAAAGATACTACAATGACCCGAATGGTTGACTATACGGCAAGTGGAGATACTGTTAATGTTAAGATGCTTGTTGGAATTACTCATATTAAAAATGATATTCTGGTATCAGCAAAAATAAATAATCTGATAGCTCCAGGTGGACAGTCTTGTGCTTATTATTATACTAATGGCGATACAGCTCAGACTGTAAAATATGGCTATAGTCCTTACCTTGCTGGTTGGGGAACTTTTGTCCTGGGTATTGCAGCTACAAAAGATTCAATACTTTTTGCCGGCACAGATTACACAAAAGGAATTAGAGCTTATAACTTTTCAAAACAGTCTAAACTTTCACAATATGCAGCTTATATTTCCCCTGATAATCAGAACGCTGAACCAGGTGGACCATCAAACGCTGGATTTGATGTAATTCGTGATTGCGCTGTAATTCCAAATGGTGATTATTTTGATCCTAAAACACCATTTTATACTTCAAGGAATTCTAAAGTTAGCGGTGAGTTAAATGGCGGAATAGCTGTTTGGACTGGCGGTACACAATATAATAAAGAAACTACTACATCTAATAATCAAAATTACTCGGCCTTAAGAGTAACAGATAACGACGACTTCTTAAAATTTAATAGTTCTATCCCTTATGGAATTACTTGCGATAATAAAGGAATTCTTTGGGTAGCTGGAATTGATTCATCAAGAAGATGGGTAAAAGGTTTTAAGGTCGAAGTTGGTCTGGTTTCTGCAACTGCAACTCCTGTTGATGAATTACCTTCATCTGGAAAGTTTATCGATCCGGATCCTTCTGGAGCCCCTATGACAGGTCCTTGTGATGTAGCGTTTACTAGCGATGGAAAGACTGCTTTTGTTACTGATTCCTGGCAAAGATGTGTCTATAAATTTGAATATGGCACATCGGGAGTTAGCGATACAAAACAAGTTCCATCGGAATTCTCTCTCGAACAAAATTATCCAAATCCTTTCAATCCAAGTACTGTTATTAACTATTCAATTCCTAAAGAAGCAAATGTGAGCTTAATAATCTCAAATGCTCTTGGCCAAAAAATAGCTACACTTGTTAATGGCTGTGTACCTGCAGGTAAACATAGTGTTGAATTTAATGCCGCAGGCCTCGCAAACGGAATTTATTTTTATACAATAAAGACTGAAAGTTTTACAAAAACAAACAAAATGTTGTTAATTAAGTAATTTCCCAAAACGGGAAATTGTTTTTTCACTTTCTTTGACAATTTATTTTAATCCTTCATAACATTACCAAAAGAGAGTTCAATATGAGGCTCAACAAGCTCATTTGTTCTCTCTTTTCTTATTACAACTTTCTTTTATAGACTCTTTTCTTTTATAAATTCTTTTCTTTTTTTACTACACTCTTTTTTATTACTTCATTCTTTTTTATTACTTCATTCTTTTTTATTACTTCATTCTTTTTTTATTACTTCATTCTTTTCTAATAATAATCATTTTTTGTTTATAATTCGTATTTTAGAGGTAACTTTCTTGCAAAAGTTATAAAACAGTAAGGGCTAACAGTATGAAAAGATTTTTTACCTTATTAGTATTTTTCGTTAGTTTTTTCCCTATATACGCAAGAGTAAATATTCCACTTGATGACCCACGAATTTCATATGAGGGTCTTTGGTTTGTACAAAAAAGCCCCACGATTGTCATTCTTGACAGGCACACTGAAAATGTTATCAATAATCCTGAATCTGGTATTTCTCTATCTTCAAAACCATATGCCTATACCCAGTCAGGAGTTAGAATAAGATTCAAGACCTCTAGTCCAACGATTTCCCTTAGATTTGCAGATAGAGAAAATGGCGGCAGAGCAGGACTTCATAATGGCTTTGCCGTTTACGCAAACGGTAAACTAATTGCGATCTATGAAACTCTTTCTTTTATTGTTAATCGCCCACAAAATAAGTCATGTGAATATGAAATAGTTTTGCCTAGCTTATATGCTGTTTCTTTTACAGAACTAAGCCTTGACTCGGGCTTTTCTCTTGATAAGCTTGCCCCTATAGATAAACCTATCTATGCTGCTATCGGTACCTCTATAACCGAAGGAACTGGCCAACAATCGGCTTCATTTCTTACTTATCCATTTATTCTTGCAAATGAATTAGGGTGGAATCTTTATAATCTTGCAGTTGCAGGAGCCCATACTGGCTGGCCAATTGCTCTTTTGCTCAAAGATAAAAAAGTCGACTATATAACTGTGGAATTTGGTTTTAATGATTGGATGTGGGACAATAAAGCTTTATCTATAAAAGCGGATCAATATGGTAGGTTACTCGATTCACTCCGGCTTTTCCAGAAGAATGCAAAAATTTTCTGTATTACACCCCTTGTTACTTCTAAGACTACTTCACAGATGGGTGCTCCATTTAAACTTAATGACTTTAGTGAAATGATTTTACATCTTGTAAAACAAAGACAAGAAAATGGAGATAAGAAATTGTTTATTATCTATGGAGACAAACTTTCTGACACAAAGATGCTTGATGATGGAGTCCATCTTAACGAAACAGGAGCCCGAAAATTTGCACTTAAACTGAAAAAATCTCTTATCAGATATTGTAAGTAAATTATGCTCTAATCTTATTGCTTATTTCAATAATCCTTTTATTATATTACAATAATTATAGAATTCCTTTCTTCATTGCTTCCGATACAGCCTCTGCCTGAGAGTGAACATGCAACTTATTATAGATCCTTTTTATATGAAATCGTACTGTATCTTTACTTATCCCTAAAGTAAGAGCTATGGCATAATAGGTCTTGCCTTTTGCTAGCTCTTTTAATATTCCAAGCTCCCTGTCAGTTAATAAATCTATACTTGGAGAAATCTTCTTCCCAGGTTGAAAGAAACTAATAACCTTTCTTGCTATACTTGAACTCATTGGAGCCCCACCTTCATAAGCTTCTTCGAGCGACTCGAGTAGCCTGATCGGATGTGTTTTCTTTATTAAATAACCGCTTGCACCAGCACACAGAGCATCAAAAACCAGGTCGTTCTCTTCATGAATTGTCAGCATCAGAACTACCATCTCCGGATCTTTTTCTCTTAACCTTTTTACACCTTCAATTCCCGACATACCTTTTAACTGTATATCCATTAACACAATGTCAGGCTTAAGTTCATCAATTTTCTCCAGCATCGATTCACAGTCGTAAAATCCCCCTACACACTTGAACCCTTCCGATCCATTTAACAGTGTTACCAGGGACTTATTAATAATTTCATTATCCTCTACAATCAATATTTTTATTTCTTTTTTCATAATCTATGTTTTAGCTTAGAAGATTTTAATAATGGCCTGTAAATTTAATCATTGTTCCTTCTCCAGGCTTTGACTGTATCCTTAAATTACCCTTAATAGTTTCAGCTCTTGTCTTCATATTATCAAGACCGTTTCCACTTGAGGGTTTGGATAAATCAAATCCAGTTCCATTATCATACATGGTAATATCAAGAACCCTTCCGTCCACGTTAGCATTTATTGATATTTCAGTGCATTTACTATATTTCAGGCTATTGTTTAAGGCCTCCTTAAATATCAGATACAAATGTTTCCTGTATTCAATTGGAAGCTTTATCTTTTCAAGATATTCCATATTATTTATATGCAGGAGAATTTGCTGGTAAGAGAAAATGTCTTCATAACTGTCGCGAAGCTTTAGAAACAGTTCATATAAGGAATCCTTCTTTGGGTTAATAAGCCAGATAATATCACTCATATTGTCTATTAGATTTCGAGCAATACTTCCTACTTTCTTTACCGTTTCCTTCATTTCTTCAGAACCATCATCACCTTCATGCATATGAAAAGCAATATCACTTAACATGGATATCTCAGTAAGTCGCGTACCTATATCATCGTGCAAGTCAGCTGATATCTTTAGTCGTAATCTCTCCAGATCTAATAAATGTCTCATTCTAATGGCAATTATTGCCCATATTACAGCAATAATGCATATAAGAGCAAGTAACATAAACCACCAGGTCCTCCAAAAAGGAGGAAGTATTATAATTTTTACAGATGCTCCAACTGTATTCCACACTCCATCATTGTTTGAACCAATTACCCTAAATGTATAAGTACCAGGATCGAGATTAGTATATGTAGCAAACCTTCTTGATTTCGAATAGTTCCAGTATTTATCAAATCCTTCAAGCTTATAGGCATACTGGTTTTCCTGTGGATTTGAAAAATGAAGTGATGCAAATTCAAATGAGAATACACTTTGATTGAAGTTTAACCGTATCTCCTCTGTTTCCGTTATTGACTTTTTAAGAGGTGATCCTTCCACTTGGGGCTTGATTGATTTGTTAAAAATCTGAAAGTCAGTAATTACAATAGGAGGGACTGTATTATTGTCCTTTATACTGTCAGGATAAAACCTATTAAAACCATTTATTCCTCCAAAGTACATTTCTCCCCTTTTACTTTTGCAAAAGGCCCCACCTGTAAACTGATTGCTCTGCAGTCCATCTCCAGGGGAATAGTTTCTAAAAAAACTTTTATTCAAATCAAATTTGCTCAATCCCTTATTTGTACTTAGCCAAAGATTTTTTTCCCCGTCCCTTAATATTCCATAAATCACACCATTGGCAAGACCATCTTTTTCCTTAAAGGACTCAAACTTTCTACTAATTAAATTAAATCTATTAAGTCCATCATTAGTGCCTATCCATAAAACATCGGAATTATTATAAGTATCCCCAAAAATGGTCCAAATATAATTATTGCTTATACTGTTTATATTACCTGGATCAAACTGATAATGATAAAATCTGCTATTATTTCTATCAAAACAATTTAATCCTCCACCTAAAGTGCCAATCCAGAGATTTCCTTTTTTGTCTTCGTAAATTGAATATACATAATCATGACTTATTGAATAAGGATTCGATGGATCATGTATATAATGATTAAAAATTTTCCTTTTTCGGTCATATTTGTTGAGCCCTGAAAGAGTCCCCACCCAAAGAATACCATATTTATCTTCATATATTGCTGTTACATTATTATCTGTAATGGAGTTTTCCCCTGAACTAACTTTATGATGTATAAACATATTTTTGCAAATGTTATACTCATCTAATCCACCTCCATTTGTGCCAACCCACATTGTTCCAGACTTATCTTCATAAAGCGAGCGGATATAGTTATTACTAAGAGAATTAGAATTTTTAGGATTGTTTTTGTAATGGATAAAACTATTTTTCTGTGGATCAAATAAATTTAATCCATTGCGCGTACCTATCCAGATACGCTCTTTTGAATCTTCATGTATAACTGTTACTTCATTGTTAGAAAGACTGTTTTCGTTAAATGGGTCATAACGATATAATCTAAATTTCTCTTTTTTACTGTCATATTTATTTAACCCTACATCGGTTCCTATCCACAATACACCTGATCTATCTTCAAAGATCGACCATATATAGTTGTGGCTAAGACTCCCTGCATAAAAGGCTGAGTACTGATACTTTTCAAACTTACATCTTCCATTTGGCAAGTCAATAAGACGATTTAATCCGCCTCCTAAAGTGCCAATCCATATTGTCCCCTCTTTATCCTCATAGATTCTCCAGATATTATTCTGACTTATGCTTGATTGATCTTTCGGATCGTTTTTAAATACGGTAAATGTTCTTTTATCTCTATCAAAAAGATTGAGCCCATTATTAGTCCCAATCCATAGCCTATGATTGTGATCTTCTTTTATATCCCATATGTAATTGTTGCTTAAAGCATTCTTTTGCCCTGGAATGTATGTATAACGAATGAATCTATCATTTTTCCTGTCATATTGGTTTAACCCACCATATGTTCCTATCCATAACTGCTTACGAGTATCTTCATAGATAGACCAAACATAATTGTTACTTAAGCTCACATCATTCTTTGAATTAAAATATTTTTTAAATTTCCCATTTTTACGGTCAAAAACATTTAATCCATTGTTTGTTCCAATCCAGAGATTATTATTGCTATCTTCAAAGATCGCCCGTACATTATTATCGCTTATGCTGAAAGGATCCGAGGAATTATGCATATATCTGACAAAACATTCCTTTTCCTTATCATACTTGTTCAAACCTCCGCCCAAAGTACCAATCCAAAGATTTCCCCTCTTATCCTCATATATCTTAAAGATTGTACTGCTGCTAAGACTGTTTTTTGAAGACTGGTTAGCCTTAAAGATTGTAAAGTTATACCCATCGTATTTGTTCAGCCCTTCTAATGTACCAAACCAAAGAAATCCTTTGTTATCCTGGCAAATAGAGAATACTGAGCTTTGTGACAATCCCTGATCAACAGATATTCTTTCAAATTTCAGTCTGGATTGATCAGTTTTTCTTTGCGAAAGAATTCCGGAGGGAATTATTAATATGACTAAGAAGCAGACTAAACCGGTAATTATTAAAAATTTATAAGGCTTGTTTATTTTATTTTCCATCAAATTCGAACGGAATAATGTATATAAAAATATGCAATCTTTTTCATATTAAAAAATTATTATATCGATTTTTTTTCTAAAAGCCCCGATTAAGTCTTATTTGCTTCCAGTTAAGCTTTTCCTTACCTAAGAGGCCAGAACAAATTCTTTGATAAGTTTTGCCCACAACTCATATGCCTTTATAGTCAGATGCAATCCATCTTCTGTGTACTCATACCTTAATTGCCCTTTTTCGTCCTTAAAGTATCTGTTTATATTGAAGTACTTTAGCCCTTTTTCTATAGATAATGCTTCCAGTGAATCATTGAACATATTTATTCTCTCATTTGGCCTGGGTAAATTATTCCTTGTTGGAAATATCGAAACAGGAATGACCTTAATAAGAGGCGAATATGAAATAATTTTCTCGATGATCTTGCTTATATTCTTCAAAATATATTCATCTGTCCTATTGCGCGCAAAATCGTTGGTACCTATGCACAAAAATGCTATTTCTGGACCAACTTCGAATAATTCATTATTTATTCTTACCAGAGTTTCAACTGTACTGTCTCCTGATACTCCTGCATTTAAGACCTGAAATTCTTGTAATAACTTCCCTACATCAAAACCTTCGGTAATTGAATCCCCAATTAATAATATTGGCTTATCATACATAACTATTCTCTTCAATTATTTTTTATTTTCCTCTAAACTATAAAAAGCGTAGTGCCAATTATTTCTAATTGGCCGCTACGCCCTCCCTCAAATACGCAGATTATTTCTTCTGCAAATTATTTCTACTTCAGAATACTTCTGCTTTGAATTCTTAGAATTATTTTAATAATAACATCTTTTTAGCTGAATTAAATTTACTGCCATCGCGGCCTTCAACCTTCAGACTATAAATGTAGACACCACTTGCAAATCGTGAAGCATTAAAGTTTACAATTTGCTGGCCTGCCTGCATATCACCATCAACAAGGCTTGCTACTTCCATTCCCAATATGTTATAAACCTTCAGGCTTACTTTTCCTGCAACTCTTAAACTGAACTTAATGGTTGTCATTGGATTAAATGGGTTTGGATAATTCTGAGCTAAAAGATATTCCATAGGAATTTTCATGTTTCCATCGTTTACACCTGTAACCTGTGGACCCTTTTTGTAGTATACACCAATCCAAAGGTCTGCATCCAAATTCCAGGATGAACTTGTGGGCTGATCAAAATAACCCCATGTACCATCGGAATATAATTCCCATGCACGCGATTTCTTATCACCTTCACCATTTTTGTCAGTAAATAGTGCTATAGTATCATTAGCAGTTTGGCTCCACTCGACTCCAACAAATACTGCTCCTGCAGCAGCGACCTTTATTGGACTATCCAGGAAGAATACGTTACCTTGCCCGGTTGTATCTATCTTATCTGTTGTAATTGATAATGCTTTAAGAATTGAACCTGGTTTGCCATTATTATTTCCACGAATTACGAAATTTAATGTATCTGGCGTACCAACTATTTTCTTATATGCGAAATAGTATTTAAGAGCGACTATTTCGTCATCTTTTAACATATCAAATCTTTCTGCTTTTCCTAAATCATGATAGGAATTTGTTCCTGCAATAAATCCTGCACCAAATGGATTCTTAAGAAGATTTTGACTGTTACCATAAAACAATGTATCAATAACGGCTAACATCATATTGTCATCATATGTGTAAGCTGCTATTCCATTATTACTCCCCATGACATAAAATACAACCGTTTCTTTGTTGTCTTTATTGTATTTCATTACCTCAACACCACCTGTACCATTTAAATTGGATATTTTCCCAAGCGATGGAGTAGCTGCGGCTAATACTGGATTAGCAGATGATGTTATATCAATCAACTGAACATTTTCTGATATACCTGCCTGCCCGGCTGCTGGTAAGTAGCTTGCAAGATATTTCTTATTATTCATCTCGAAATACTTGATATTTGTTGCCGAGGTGTTACTAACCTTTATTGTATCTATTACTTTTCCATCAGCTGAAAAGTGGATTATAGGTTTACTATATGTCTTATAATAAAATGATCCATCATTTAGTAATGCAATATTCGGAACAGAACCAAATGAGGTTCCATCTAGTGTAATTACATTCTCCTTAAAGGTCTTACCATAATCACTGGTTGTAAATTTGACAAGCTTTCCCTGACTTGTAACTCCACACCAAATAGTAAGAGAATTATCTGATGTTTTGCCATATACATTAAATGCATCCCCCATTCTCCATCCTGCTGCAGGGGCCTTAAAGGATATTACTTGCTTTGCTGTGTCAGTAGTATTCCATCTATAGACTGTAAAGGCTGCTGAAGAAGCATCCAGTGTCATATTAGCTGCATAGAGGTCACCATCTTCTGACACACCTGCAACATTTAATGGGAAATATCCAACATCAACTGCAGGCTTTTTAATTACATAAAGACTGTCACCAGTTACAGCATCGTGAACAATAATCTTTGGTCCGCCATTACGACTTACTACAAATAGCTGATATTCGCCATTGACCTTTCCAAGTGCCATTCCCCTTTCGGTATTTGAGCCAAAATATGCTGGAACGGATTTTTTTGCAGCTGTCTTTTCCCAATTTATTGCAACAGGCATTGGGATATTTTCTGGATTTAAGGTGTAAGCTGCAATTCCATTGTTAGAGCCCATTATAAAAAATACACTTGAGCTTTTGCCAGCATCGTTTAAATATGGGAAGTATTCTATAGAACCTGTTCCATTTGAATTTGAAACACTTCCAAGTGATGGTGACTGGTCTGCAAGGAATTGTTTGTTTGGATTTGTTATGTTAAATATCTGAACATTCTCAGATAGCCCTGTCTGCCCTGCAAAAGGAACATATGTTGCAATGAACTTCTTGCCATTTAACTCAAAATACTGGATTTTTGTAGCAGATGATGATACTAATGAAGCTGAAATTGTGTCTATTGGAGTACCATCTGCTTTATAGTGAACTATAGGCTGAGTATATGATTTGAAATAAAATGATCCGTCAGGCGCAGGAGAAACATTTGGATTAGTCTTTACAACTGCATTATTAAGAGTAATAACAGTCGGAACAAATGTCTTGCCCATATCTGTTGTCGTAAATTTGACGACTTTGTTTTGATTTTGTATCCCTGCATATATTACTGTATTATTACCCTGTCCAGAAACTGTAAACATATCCCCCATTCTCATTGAAGCATCTGAAGGAGTATATGATATTACAGCTCTACCTGTATCGGCTTCAGTATCCCATCTGTAAACAGTAAATGCTGCTGCCTTTGCATCGAGAGTCATATTACAAACATAGAGTTTTGCATCTTGACTGACTCCTGCACAATTTAACGGGAAATAACCAACATTAGTCTTTGGATTAATCAGCGTTGCAATGCTATCGCCAGTAAAGGCATTGTG
>JAUZPB010000068.1 GCA_030706145.1 Bacteroidota bacterium | reverse complement strand
TTCTTTTGAATAAAAGAAATAATGTGAAGTATCGGCTTCACAAGTCGTATAAGTACCATCTTTAATAAAGTAGGCGTTGGGAGCGATTTTCTTCACCTTATCTCCGCCATAAATTCCGCCATCGGCTTTATTTTTAGCTCCGGAGATCAAACCACGCTGAGTCTTGAAGTTATATGTCAGTTTATTACCTTCATATATCTCCCCTGCTTCAGACATAACGGGAGTCCCTTTGATTTTAACCTTGGCAGTATCCGAAGTATCAACTACGCCGGAAGCCTGGATCTGGTTAAGGTTGAAATCGACAGCAATGTTAGCACTCTTAAGTTCAGTTTTCTTATACTTTAGCTCACCATTTCCATAGATCTCAAGTTTTCTCTGATCGACCCTAAAGACAAGTGAATCAGATCCGCTTGTATAAATAATAGCATCAATATCGGATTTTTTTTGGGCAGAAGTATCTTGCTTGGCAGTATTGAGGCTATCGGCAATGGCTGTTCCCTTTGCTTTATTAAACAAAGTAGAATCAGTTTGCTGCTGAGCGCAAATAAATACTGAGGAAAAGAAAAAAAGTAATATAAAAAATCTAAACTTCATTATAATCAAAACTGGTAAATAACAATGCTAGGTATTAAGTCAAATAAGATAAAGAAAGTACATAAGGCTACACATACATTCAAATATCAAATTACAATTCATGTTTCAGGTAAAAATAAGAAAAACCAAGGTAATATTATAGAAATCAGAGCAGCAAAGTAGGAATTTTTACTCCAATATAAAAGGTACAGCCAAATTAAAGGTAAGTGACCCTGAAAAATTTATCTACTCGCTTTAAAAATGAGAATTCCGGTTTTGCCGGAATTCTCTATTATTCAAGAATATATTCGAAAGAAAGACCTAAAAAAAAGGAGCAATTAAAATCAAGCCTTGTAATAAACCAAAGATGAAGCACCCTTGATACCTGCTTCGTTTTTCAATTTAGCCGGATAAATCTTAACCCTTGATGATATTGGTTTTAATGCTCTTTCCTTTATTGTCTCTTTAATACTGTCAAAAAGAAGTTTACCAAATCCAGCAACACCACCGCCAATAATAATATTACTTATATCAAAAATATTGACTAAAGAAGCCATTCCATAGCCCATATGTTTACCGGCCTCAATAATTACAGATTTAGCGAACTGGTCATTCATCTGAGCTGCATCACTAATAACCTTTGGAGTAAGGTTATTAAGATTATTGTCGAGCAACTCATATATCTTCGAATCACGGTTACTTTCCAGTTTTTTACTTACAGCACTTACAAGGTGGTTGTTGCCTATATAGGTTTCAAGACAGCCATATGATCCACAATTACATTTCGGGCCATTATAATCTATGGTCATATGTCCAATTTCGCCTGCAGCACCTTTTTGTCCCCTGTAGAGTTTTCTATTAATAATTAATCCGCCGCCAACACCTGTACCCAAAGTAACCATGATAAAGTCATCAAGGTCCTTACCGGCGCCAAAAATAAGTTCACCAACGGCAGCTGCATTTGCATCGTTTTCAACGAGAGTTTTAATCTTAAACTCATCCTGAACCAGTTTAGCAAGAGCGACATTTTTCCATCCAGGAAGATTGGGAGGATTTTCAACAGTTCCTTTCTCCATAGATACAACACCAGGAGCTCCGATGCCAATTCCAGCTATTTCTTTCTTGTAATCCCCAATAACAAGGTTAATACCTTTAATAATCTGTGAAACGACCGTTTTAGGTCCCTTGTGAGCCAGAGTATCGACGAAACCTTTATCTACAAGTTTTCCATCTTTTGTAACTACTCCGACTTTAATAGAGGTGCCGCCAAGATCGACCCCAATAACGTAATTTTTAGTTTTTGCCATAATTTAGTTTTTTGGTTATAAAAAAGATTTAATAAAAACTACTTCCATGAGAACATTTTAGTAAGATCACCTGTATTCAGTCTGAACAATAGTAAGCTCACCCGGATACTTAATATCGCCCAGCATACTTGAGACAGTAGGTTGGGCAACAAGTTTAATTTTAAGAGGGTCCTTGTTTTGCCCACCAAGCTTAAGAGCCAGGTCGACAAGTCCCTGATATCCCTTATCCTGAAAATACTTAAACAGGTCCATTTCGATCTTTATAGGAAACACCACAGAGTCGCCAACACCAGGAACAGAAATAGGAGAAGCAATATCACCTGAGACAGTTTCCTTATCATCGATCAGTAATTTCCAGGGAAAAGACTTTAGAGATACATCTGTTTTAGAATACCCTCCTTTCCCAGTATTGGGATTAAGAGCATTTACATTCAATATAAAAGAAACAGGCAACCTCTTATTAGTAACATCTGTAGTAAGCTTAAGTATATCCAGAGCGTTAAAATCCTGAATCCTGGTTTTATTAGAAACAGTAATGCCGTCAAGCAACAAACCATTGACAGCTCCAAGCTTAAATTTCAATCTTGATATGTTCTGAAAAGTCTGGTAAACGCTGCAACCAGCAACAAGTAAAAAGCAAAAAAGGGTTGAACAAATGACAACTTTTCTTACTGACATATTTCCTCCTTAGAAAATATCCCAAACCATCCCAAAAAATATTAATGTTACGAGCATATCAATAAGCTATCAAATAATTCGATACAATTTCAACTAAATCGATATAGTTTCAGCTCAAAGCTGACTCTTCGATCTTTTTGATTATTATCTGCGCTACTTTTAAGGCTTTGAGTCCATCCTCACCAGAGACCTTTGGTCTTTCTTTTTTCAAAACAGAATCGACAAATAATTTAAGTTCATATTGCAGAGCGTTAATCTCTTTCAACTCCGGTTGCTCATAGACAACAAGTTTCTTTTTATCACCAACACCTATTTCGCCGAAAGAAATAAAGTTCTCCTCTAAGGTTTGGCTCATATCTTTTGGAACAAGCCTGTAGACCTCAGAGACTCCAGTAATAAAATCCAGAGAAATGTAACTATCCCTTTGGAACATGCGCATTTTTCTCATTTTCTTCTGTGAAATTCTGCTAGCAGTAACATTGGCCACAGCACCATTTTCAAATTCAATACGAGCATTGGCAATGTCAATATTATTAGAGACAACTGCCACTCCGCTTGCATGAATATCTTTTACTGGACTATTAACAAGATGCAAAATTATGTCAATATCATGAATCATTAGGTCCAGAACAACAGCAACGTCTGTACCTCTGGGATTAAACTGAGAAAGTCTATCGGTTTGAATAAACTTTGGATCGAGTGAATACTTCTCCAGAGATACCAAAGCTGGATTAAATCTTTCAATATGTCCGACCTGAAGGTTAAGGCTGTTTTTCTGAGCAATTTGTATCAGTTCTTCAGCTTCCCAAATGTTAGTAGTTATTGGTTTTTCTACAAACACATGCTTTCCTTTTTCCAGGCATCTTTTTCCAAGCTCATAGTGGGCACTAGTAGTAGAGACAATAGAGACGGCATCAACCAGATCTAAAAGGCTGTCGAGCTGGTCAAATGACCTGACGTTAAATTCATCAGCACAATCCTTAGCTTTAATAGGGTCTTTATCAAAGATACCTACAAGTTCACAATTTTCAATTGTCCGGGTCACTTTTGTATGCAATTTTCCTAAATGCCCGGTTCCAATGATTCCAAGTTTTAATTTTTCCATTTCATTTGCTCGTTACTTTTTGAAATCCAATGATTCTGTCATATCCTCCCTTAGCAGGATCTGAATAGAACAGAAACACATAATAATTATTAACAGTACTCCAGCTATTACCTTCAAGTTCATACCAGTCAATATTTGAAACTTTTCCATTCTCAAGATAACCAGTCACATACTGGTAATCGTAGGCTCCCCTTTTCAGGTTAATGATAATGGAATACAATCCTCCGTCATTTTTTAGTTCATATTCCGGAAGGACATCCCAGTTAGAAAAGGCACCAACAATAAAAACCTTTTTACCATAATCCAAATCAGCTCTTAATCGAAAATTCACATTAAGGTAATCTGCGTTTTCATCTTTATAATATGTTAGGATTGAGGCGCCATTTAGATCTTTTTTCCCTTCAGTAAAAAAACGTGATGTTTCAACTCCATCTAAGTGTGCATTAACATTTTTAGAGTTGAAAAGGTTTATATTTCTTAGATCGACTTGCCTATAATTTTTGCCGGGTCTAAGCTCTTTTGAAGAAAAGCTAAATTTCCTGTTTCCATCCCAGTTATAATATCTATTTTGTGTGTTCCCGCTTCTATCGACGAAGTAAGGATAATCGATCTTATGATTTTCAATAATCTCGATACCATAAAGGTCGGTCACGAAGAAATC
Organism: Bacteroidota bacterium; assembly: GCA_030706145.1. Taxonomy (GTDB): domain Bacteria; phylum Bacteroidota; class Ignavibacteria; order Ignavibacteriales; family SURF-24; genus JAUZPB01. The sequence goes on along the minus strand of JAUZPB010000068.1, from coordinate 19,724 downwards.
CTCAGGGAGCGTAAAGCTAGTAGTAAGATTGAAGACTTTAGATAGATCTGTCGGGAAGTAGCTCTTATCCTCGAGTGACTCCTTTTTCAAGCTGGAATACATTGCAATGGTATCGCGAACGACAATAAACTTTGCAGAGGCATAAACAATTGAAGTATCTTGTGAGTCTGTAATATAAAGGCGCCATTTTCCTGAAAAGGGAAAACTGACCTGCCCACGAGTATCAGGGAAGGTACCATTAAAGTGGTAATCAGCATCTGTTATAGTGGAAGGAAGTTTTTCAAAGTCCAACTCATAGGCCCTATCTTGTCCAAAATTCGAGTAGAAAATATTTTTCGTAGGGTTCCAATTTCTATCACAAAATCTAAAGACAATATTAAAGCTGGGCTCATATGGAGCTTTTATATCGAATTCAATTCTAAGATGATCTTGTTTATCTTCATTAAAGATAAGAATGGGCAGGGATTTTTCATCATTATTGGAATATACTTTTAATGATTTAATCCATGGTTGATCTGCTGCTTTCAGCTTTGAAACAACAATAAAGGCTAAAAGCAACAGACAAAAGAGCAGAAAGTGTTTTTTAGACATTAAATATTTCGACACATTTTATTGAATAATGTGGTATAAATATTTTGACCTGATGGGACTCTCTGGTTGCTTCAAGTAGAAGGCCCTCTTCGTAAGCACCAACTAGTTTTCCGGATTTAAAGACAATTTCATAAAGCGGAGTTTCACTTTTTGTGTCATATTTCATTCCGTAGTTTTCCAGCATTGTAACATTTAATGTCTTATTGAGATATTCATTCCAATCAAATTTCATTTTACCCTCTATAAAAGTTTTTCAATATTTTCTTTAAATTGTTTTAAATCCTCACAATAATAATATTGAACTAAAGCTCTCTCAGCCAGTGCCTTTTCATCTGCATAAATATAATTCGCATATGTTGTAGCAATTATTTGCTTAAGTGACTCGGTGATCTTACAATCCTTTCCTTTTTCTTTGTAAATGGCGTCCATTAGTTCAATATTCTTATTGTTTTCATCAATAAAGGGGTCATAAAGCTGATCGTTTACAATGGCCAAAGAAGTATCTACAAAGCTCCAACAAATCAAAGGAGAATAGGCGACCTCAAGTTCAGGAACATATAGAGAATCAAAATCAGGGCTTCCTGTAACAATAACAATATTATTAATTTCATCACTATCAAAGACGTAAGGTTCTTTAAGACCAGAATAAATCGAATCTGTGAGGAAAAACGAGCCGGTACAATTAAACACATAAAGAGTATAATAGCTTAGGCCATCTTTTTCTTCCGAATCGCTTACAAGGAGCTCATCAACACCATCACTATCTAAATCAAGAGTGAAGCTTATTGGATCACTAAAATCCCTTTGATAAACCTTTTCATCATTGTCAGTTACAGTGAGTTTGGAACTCTCGAACTTAATATTAAAATTTTCTACCGAAAATGTTGTATCCTGAGCATTAAGAATATTTAATGCTCCTAGCGCAAGTAATAAAAATAAATATTTCATAATTAGTAAATAAAACTATCTAAAAAGGAAGATTTTTACAAGTTAAATTTAATTAGAAGTAGTTACAAAATTGAAGTTATATGCAAGATAAAAGAAAGAAAAAGCTGCGGAGGGAAAAACAGGAAAAAGAATCACCGCAGCTAACACAAAAAAAAAGTTTATTTTAGAATTTCCAAGACAGAAATAGCCCAATTAAAGCCTAGATGCCAGTTAATACCTGGATGCAGCTAAAGCCTGGATGCAGCTAAAGTTTTGAACAAGTTAAAGTTTGGATATTTTTATATCACCACCTGTGGTACTACAACGAAGAGGTTTTCCCCCGCCGTTTAGATCGCCCTTAATTTTTGAGGCAGTCATTTTTCCATTATGAGTAATTGGTATATCGCAAGTAACTTCGCCTCCGGTAGTAGAAAGGTCAGCAAAGGCAGAAAAGTTAAGCGGAACACGAACTACAATATCACCACCTGTAGTACCTAAATAGATGCCCTGATTGGACTCCTGGAAATTCAGATAAATATCGCCTCCGGAAGTTGAAGCATGCACTTCACCGCCTTTACCACTCAGGTGCATATCTCCGCCAGAGGTAGAGGCATTTAGATTTCCTTTAAAGTTATTTACCTTTACGTCACCACCTGAAGTTGATAGCTTAATATCGCCTGTATTATTATCAATTGTAATATCTCCACCTGAAGTAGAGAGAGATGATTTACATTTTGTATTGTTTAGAGAAATATCGCCGCCTGAGGTCTCAAGTTTCAGATATCCTGATAAACCATTAAGCCTAATATCTCCCCCTGCAGTATTAGTATAAACATTATAATTCGTAGGAACTTTTATCTCAAATCTCACATCCAGATTACCAAAGAAAAACCAGTTCATCCAAGAACTGCGTTTAGCTGTTATGTGAATGCCATCATTTTCACTTTCAAGCTTAAATTTCATTTTCTCAGCGGCTTTTTTATTACCGTATATCTTAACATATACTTCCTGTTTGTCCCAAGTTGTTATGGAAACATCGCCAGTTGAGGAATTTAGATAAAGATTCTTCCAGAATTGAGTCTGGAATGTCCTCTCCTGAAGGACTCTCAAATCTCCAGCATACATTTTCAGAGAACAACTAAGCATTAAAGCTGCAACCATGAATAGAAAAATCAAAAATGGTCTAGGTCCTTTTGCAAATTCAGGCTTTAGTTTCATTTCTCATGCTCCTTGTTAAATTTAACTATTTAGACGAAGTAATCTCACTTAGGTTACAAGGTTTTAAGAAAAGCATCACTTTTTTGGTTCACAAAAGATATTTCGATTTAATATTCCATATTCATCAAAACTAGTTCTAAGAGTAAGGACAATAGCAAGGAAAATACTTAAAGTAGTGGCAGCATAGATTGCAACCATTATAGCTATCTGATATTTAATTGCGATCAGAGGGGATGAGCCACCAAGGATTTGTCCTGTCATCATTCCAGGTAAAGAAACAATGCCCATAGTAGACATGCTAGCTATTGTAGGCTTCAGAGCAGCATTAAGACTCTTTCTAAAAAAAGGTATAATTGCCTCCAGGCGGGTAGCCCCAAGGGAAAGATAATAGTAATATGTCTTCTCATTTTTTCTTATATCGTTATAAAAGTCCCCTATTCCAACAATATTTCCCCTTAGAGAATTACCCAGAAGCATTCCACCAATTGCAATAAGATACTTAGCCTCAAAGACGTTAGAAAGAGAAACGACAAAGTAATTGAAGTAAAGGAGTACGAAAAAATTAGAGACAAGAAATGCAGTAAATGAAGGTAGAATAAAGGTCTTTTTATCTAGTCTGGTACTTCTTAATACAGAAGAGGTTGCAAAAACAATCATCAAAATAAACCAAAGGAGATTCAGGTATGGGTTATTGAGTTCAAAAATGTATTTTAAGAATAATCCGACAAGAAATAGCTGAATTGTCATCCTTAAGGCTGATGTAAGTGTAATATAAGTCAGTTTAAGTTTTACCCCATAGCTAAGTGCAATAGGTATTAAAAGAAGCAAGAAGCAAAGGGCAAGAGAAAATGCAGAAATATCAACTGTCGGCAAAGGAGGCCTCCATATCAATTAGTTTAACAGAGGGATGCGAAAGCCACTGATTGTCGTGTGAGACAATTATCTCTGTCCATTCAGCATTTTCAAGGAAAAATGAAATAACCTTCTGTTTCAGTTTAAGATCTAATCCAGAGGTAATCTCATCAAGGAAAAATATTTTTCTATTTAGCATTAAAACAGTTACTATCATTAATCTTTGTTTTTCACCACCGGAAAGTTCTTCAATATTTTTCATCAAGATATCGGAATTTAGCTCAAAATATTCTATGAGTCTTTTTACTTTATCAGAGGAATAGCCAATATGACTATTACCTTTATAAGAGAAGACAAGTTTCAAATAATCCTTAACTTTGCCTAAACCTATTTCCATATCCTGGCTAACATAAGCTACTTCTTTTCGCAGATCCCAAATAAGATTCTTATTCAGAGGCTGGTCATGAAAATAAATTTTTCCACTTTCAGGTTTAATATAACCTAAGGCAAGTTTAAGGAGAGTTGATTTGCCAATGCCGGATCTTCCAAATAGAAGTACTTTTTCTTTTTCCTGAATTTCCAAAGAAAAATTCTTCAGAATATATCGTCCATTAAAACTAACGTTTATTTTGTCAAATTTTAGCATAAAAAGTTTTTAAGTTCCCCCAAAAGAGAGAGAGTGCAATTCCAAAAGGGATTGTTTTCCCAAAGGCAGACTTAGTTCTCCCCCAAATTCTGCCAAAGGAGTCTTTGAATCAATCTCTTAATAAATTCATCTTTTTTAATTGACATACCGATTTGGTAGTCATTATTTCCGTTTCTGTTAATAATAGTGTAGCCATCATTAGTAACTTCAATATTGGCAGCGACAGTTGTAAACAGATCTGGCCAGATTAGCATACCGACAGCAACTGCATCAAATAAAGTAGCTTTATCTGTTCCCCAGAGAGAATACAAGCCACACAAAGAATTAGTAAGAGGAGAATTTCTTTGCACCAATCTGTAAATATACTCTTTATCAAGTCTAACAGTTGTTGTAATATCTAACCCTGCAAATGTAACTGATAATCCGCTTGAAATAAAGAGTTTTGCAGAAGAAATATCTGCATAAACATTCCATTCAGCATCAGGTTTTAGATTTCCATCATAACCCATATAATAAGATCCAAACATAGAATATATGTGCTTAGCGAGCTTAAGTGCATCAGGATCTTTTCTAATTACATCTGCGATATTAGACAAAGGCGCCAAAGTAATTAAAACGACCTGCTTTGGATACAATCTTAATTGTTCAATAATAAAATCAGATGCCGATTTATTCGAAGGTTTTAATTTTGAGAAACCTTCTGCCCAGTAATACTGGTCGTTATAGATTGCAGTACCAGTATCTTTTCCCACGACGGTAGGTGTACTGCGGCCGACAATGACAGGGATTTTCTGCATACCAGTCAAATATATGATCTTGAGGGCAACCTGTGCACGTTTATATGTCTGTCCGTGTGCCATAACAACGCCAAGCACTTCAAGTTCAGGACTAGATAGTATCAAAGACAAGGCAAAGGCATCATCAATATCGCCACCTAAGTCGCAGTCAACAATTATTTTTTGCTTACTTTGCGCAAAACCCAGAGAAGATAGAAAAAGGCTCCCCAAAACAATGAAAGTAATAATGAAATTTTTTCTAAGTCTCATATAGGAAATATCCTAAAATAGCTTTCTCATAGACTATCTTCAAATTGAACTACCTTCAAAGGAGTAGTAATAATCTGAAAACTCTTTTCTCTACAGGAAGTCAATAAAATACACTAATAGTATAAAATTTACAAAGACTTGGCCTATATAGCAAAACCAGGTATAATAAGGCCTGAGACCACTCATATTTACTTCCATAATATTTAATTTAAGAGCACTTAAAGATCATCAATATCCAGAGCATATGCTTCCAAAGCATTTATTTGCAACTATTTTGCATCACAAAATATGATCCTGATCTCAATTTTAACCAGTTACCCTGCTAATGAATTGAAAAAATCAGGAATTAATTACGATATTTTATAAAAAGAGGGTGGAATCTGAAACATTTAATACTATATCTAATCGTATTAAACTTTATTTCAGCAAGAGTCGTCGCACAATACAAAAGAATAGAAAGAGATGATGCCTTTTCAAAGTCACTGGTATTATCAATAATGGGTGATCTCTCAATCTCGCAGACAGATTATATGAATACCGTACCAGGCGGGGGTTTTAGGGGGAGTGCAGAATACTACTTTCCCACTACTTCAGTACATTCTTTTGGATTAAAGCTTTACACTGGAAAAGAATTCCTTTATGGGAGGGATAAGCATAAAACGCCAGATTATTTCAGGACGAATTTATTGCTTCTTGGCTTTGGAGCATCATATGCACTAGAGACTAATGGGCAATTTTTCCCATTTGCCTCAGCAGGCTTTTCCTATCAAGGCTTTCACATAGATGGAATTGGAGAGAAGAACAAAGCTGGAAATAGCCCCAATTACAAAAGTCTGGGAATAGATGGAGAATTGGGTGTAAACATAGCGCTAAGCAAATCACTACTTCTTAGCTTATCCGGAGCTTATCATTTTCTCCCTGGAGATTATCTTGATGGATTTTCATCGGGCAAATACACAGATTTTTACATAACCGCTTCTGTTGGCATATCATATGCAATTACTTTTGGAAGCAAATATAAAAAAGCTGAGACAAAGCCTCCAAGGCAGCTTCCAGAGCCAAAGACCACAAATCCACCTATTGCAAATAATGTCCCAAAGACTCTAAGCGAGGACAAGCAAAATAGTGATACAGGTAAAACTAATGAGAATAAATCTTTAACAATAAATATTTCAGATTTTGACTCACTTTCACACAGATTAAAGAAAGTTGAAAAGCTAAGTGACATTCCGACAATTAAAGATACAGTTTCCCAAAGGCAGCAGACAAAGCTTTCTTACAACGATGAAGTACCGGGCAAAGAAAAGACAATGAATTCTAATTTGCCAGCAACAATTAGGAAGAAGTCAAACAGTAGCTCTGACAAAACGGAAAAGGAAAGGACAAAAGCAAATCAAGAAAGCATCAAAAAAACAAAGCTTGCAATAAAGACTCCAGAACACGAACCTACAACGATAAAAAACAAGAAGTCAAAGATTGATGATTCCGAAAAAGAAATGACAACAGGAGAGGTTACAGGTCCGTCAAAAAATGCAAGATCTCCAAAAGAAATACTTCTACACGGAGAACTAACATTTGTACGTGATGAGACAACAATACAGCCTGAAGCCTATGCAAAATTAGATGAAGTTGCAAGGACAATTAAAGCAAATCCCGGGACAAAATGGAAAATTGAAGCTTACACAGATAATCATGGCAATGAAAAAGAATTGCAGCTGTTTTCACTTAAGCGAGCTCAAGCAATATTAAAATATCTAACTAAGAAAGGTATCTCCCCCACACAGTTTAAAGTTGAAGGGAAAGGGAGTAAAGATCCCATTGAGGATAATAGTAATGTTTGGGGAAGAATGATGAATAGAAGAGTAATAATTAAAAGAGTAGAATAGGTTATATAGAAAGAGATACTATACAGAAATGGATTTTGCCAAAGAGAGTGATTCTTTTAAGTCAAATGATTATGGGTCATATTATTATATACTATTAAACAAAAAAAAAGGGTTAGACTATGGGAAGCAAAGTTAAGAAATATATATTAAGACTATTATTGTTTGCTCTCCCCTTTTTCATCTATTCATGTGTAGATGAGCAGGTTGTCAATGACCCGGTTCAAAATTCAAATGGCAGTTTATATATAGAGTCTGTACCTATAGGTGCCAGCATATTTTTTCTTGGTACCAGTATAGGCAAAGTTACACCAGATAGTATTACAAACCTAGCAAGTGGGAATTACGAAGTAACCTTAAAGATGTCTGGTTACAAGGATTCAACTTTCATTGTATCTATTCTAAGCAATTACCGGACTACAAAGAGTATAGTAATGCGATCTGTTAAAGGTAATGGGATAGTAATAGTCAGGTCCAATCCTTCCGGAGCCCAAATACTATTAAATGGGATGAATAGCGGGAAAATTACACCTGATACATTAAAAGATCTTAATGAAGGGACATTTTACCTTACATTAAAGCTAAAGGATTACAATGACACAACTTTTTCAACTGTCATAAAAGGAAATAGTGCAATAGTTACTGAAGATATTACTTTAAAGCGCTACAATCCCCCTCAACAGCAAAAAGCAAGTATACGCCTAAGTTCAAGTCCTCAAGGGGCAAGGATTCTTCTTAATAACAGTCCTACAGGGAAAGTAACTCCGGATTCAATAACAAATGTAGATAATGGGATTTATTCAATAACGCTTAGACTCTCAGGTTATCAGGATACAACTATTTCCGTAAGTATAACAAATAATGCAAGTTATCAGGGTAATATTGTTCTTAAGCAAATAGTAGAGCAAAAAGGGAGCATTCTTATAAGGTCAACTCCAGGCAATGCGCAGATATGGCTAAATGGATCAAATACAGGGAATCTAACACCAAGTACCATAACAAATCTAGTTAATGGCAGCTATGCATTTACACTTAAAGCCACCGGATATTATGATACTTCTTTTACGGTAATATTAACCAATAATCAAAATATCACAAAAGATATAACCTTAACGAGAATACTTCCCAAGAAAAACACCATATCTCTTCAATCTGATCCGAGTGGAGCACAGATATATTTATTCGGAGGCTATACCGGCAAGAACACTCCCAATGATCTTACAAACCTTGATGATGGCATATATGATATAACATTGAAATCAAGCGGTTTTAAGGACACAACTTTTAGCGTTTCAGTTTCCAATGGAGTAACAAAGCCTGTATCTGTAAAAATGCAGGATCTACTGCCAGAGGTTGAAGTTACTGTAGATTACCAGGTTACAATACTTAAGCAGCTAATTTTTACCTACCAATTCAACCAGGATGTTCTTCTTGATAATGTTGCAATAACAAATCCGAATAGTGAAACAACAACATTAAATTACAATGGACTTCAAATAGCTCAAAATGAGCAGAAAGTAATTCTTATACTTATAGTTCAGAATGGGAACTGGGATCTAACTTTTAGGGGCAGGAAGGCCGGAGGTTCACAGCAAAGTTTCACAGTTACACAAAGAGTAAAAGTTAAGGATTAGCCAAAAATAGATTGGAATTGAATATATTGGGATAAGAAAAACATACGCTTTTGATAGTAGGCTATTTAGGAGATTTTTATATAGTTTGAATTTTTCTGCTGATATTCCAAATCTTCGGTCTGCAAAAGATCTTGAAGTTTGATCTTTTTCCCATTTCCCTTACTGTATTGTAGGAAACCTGCGCAATTTGCAAATTGAATTGCAGAAAAAATGTCGCAATTTTCTAAAGTCAAAGCTAGTCCAAGAGCAGTATCAAATACGTCTCCGCAATGAGCTGACATATTACCTTTTTTATTTTCATCTTTTTCATTTTCAAGGTTAAAAGCTGGAAACCAATAGACATTTTGATTATTTTCGGAAAAATTAACAAATGCAGCACCGTCTTTTCCTAGTGTAATTACATAGTTTTGGACCGAGCAATTGTATTTTTCATATAGCTTTTCGGCGATAAGTTGGAGAAAGGAATTTATATCAAGCTTATTCTCTAATTCATTTGGATCAAGGTTAAGTTCTTTTATAGTCTCCTTTATATTAGGTTTAATAATAGCATCCGAAAGACTTTGAAATTTTCCCCAATTGTTTTTCGGGTCAACAATCGTGACAATTTTAGGGAAATGTTCCTTTTTCCTTTTTTCGTTTTCAAGATCAACAAATTGAGAGATCATATCAATAAACTCCTTAGATAGAAATCCCTTTTCCGTATCATTAAGTATGATAAGATCACAATTTTCTATTTTATTTTGAAGGAGTTCAGTGAATTTTCTACTTTTTTGTATATAAGAGATAACTGACTTATAGGAGAATTCATAGTCTGGCTCTTTATCCATTCTATAAGAGAGTTCATAAGAAGAAAGAATGTCATTAAATATATAAAACCGCAATCTTGTTACTGTTTGGAGGCCAGGTATCTCAATAGGTTTATTGGGAATTTGATCTTTCTTTAGGATCTCCTTTACTCTTTGTCCTTCGGGATCTTTGCCGATAACTGTAAATAAAAATGAGTCAGCCTTAAGGCTCTTTGCGAAAAGAGAGATATTGCATGCCGAGCCTACTTCTCCATAATCATCTCCACCTGGAATGATATCGAAAATAAGTTCATTAGCATGGTGAGCATGGAATCCCTTTTGAGAGGTCCTGCAATAGTAAGAGTGATCGAAAGCAATATCACCGATTACAAGGATTCTTTTCCCTGTAAAAAGGTCGGAATTTAATTTCAGCTCAGATAGAATTGACGACATAAATACTAATTACTTTAGACTTTTTAAAAAATCAAAAAGATAATCGGGTTCTTTAAGATTTAGTAGTAATTCCTTGTTATTCTCCAAGTCAGAATATGACATATTCATAACCTGCTGCCTTGAAATTTCTAATTTTTTTTCTGGTATTCCCTTTGTAATTATTCCCACGCCATAATCACAATTCAGGACAAAAACATTTAGATCCTTATGCAGAGCACGAAGATATGGGATTGTTTTCCAGACATCGCCGCACCAATCTCCAGTCCACCCTTTCGGTTTCGACTTTTTAACCTGATCTAAACTTTTAGCAGGATATGCAGAGGCCTCATCAGGAGGGCAGCAGTCATGCATTATTATTACACCTTTTTCATCCAGATAAGCTAACGTATTTTCAGCATCCTTTAATGACTGTTCAAAAGTATGCAGGCCATCAATAAAAGCAACATCTATCTTTTTCTTAAAGAGCCTGTCGGCTTTACTGCAAAAAAAATCATCACTAGTTAGTTTATAATAGTGGTTCGTAAGATTTGAAGGATTTTTTACCAAATTTTTTAGAATTGTTCTTTTTCTTAGCCTAAAAGAAGGATCAACTCCGATCTTCTTCCATACAGGAATCTTTAGGAATGTAAAACCATCGTTTACCCCAATTTCAAGATAAGTTTTAGCCTTTTTAAAAGATGCTATTGTTCTAATTATTTCAACTCTATCCATAGTTTTAGTATTTATCTGAAAAATTAAATATTGTCACTAATATAAGAAGAAATAAATTAAATATAATCGGTGTAAAGCTATTATATTAAAGCTATTATATTAAAGCTATTATATAAAGGAAGAGCAATTACGTTCTTTATAGGATGTTTCATCGGGAGCACTGTTCAAGGATTGATATTTTTAATTGGTCGGCATATCTATCGGCTTGAATTTTAGCTTTTCGGCCTTCAGGGCAGTTTACCATTACATCTGAGATAACGGCAGAATATCCCATTCTAAAGGAAAGGTATGCCAGTTTATAGAAATTTAGAGAGTCACCAATTTTCCTAAAGCCTGACAGCTCAGAAAATCTTTTGATAAAATAACTTTCTCTTCTATTATCCAGATTAGATTCAATTGAAAATCCTACAATGTCCCATAAAATACTTTGACATCCAGGAAAGAATTGATCGGCATGGTGAGTAATTGCATCGGTCTTAAAGCATCTTTCTTTTGAGGTGATCCATTCATGTGGAAACATATGTCCATCGACTGCAACAGCGAAGTTACTATACATATTAGTAAAGCATTTCTTATTATTGTCGATAATTTGTGCCCAACTCTCACCCAAATATTCACAAACATTCTCATGGATCATATTAAACATTTCTTCAAAGTTTCTGCTTGGAGAGGCAGGAAATTTATTGTATAAGAAGCTCAGATACTTAGCCGTAGAACTAATAAATTCAAAAGAAATATTTTCTTTTCTTAATGGAAGACCTTCAATAAAATTGAAAATGAGGAAGCCATTTTGCAAGTCTACAACAGGAGGAATCAAAGAAGCTTGAGATAATATCTTAGCTCTCTCAAACAAAGCTTTTCCATAGCGGCCTAAACCAGCAAATTTTATCATAAATATCTTGTTATTATGAGGCAATATTTCACTTATATTATGCAATGCGCCATTTTTCATTTGCAATGGGAATTTAGAGCAAAGAAATTTTTTTCTTTCTTCAACAGGGTATGTAAGAGGGAATTCCTCCTCATTAAAATAGAAAAGTGAACGCCAGAGGCCATTTGATATATCTAATAGTTCCTTATGAGGAAAAGATTTGACAAACCGATCATTTTTAAGCCACGTTTCTTCAAAGCTTGCAGAGAACTTTTTATGTTTTTTCCAACGAATTTTTCCTATTTCAGAAATCAAGCCGCTTCCATCGGGTTCCCAGCTTGAAATAAAAATAATTTGATCATCCGGAATTCCAAGCCCAGAGAGTACTTCAGCCGTAATTCCAAATGAAGATCCGCTAAGTCCTGGCCCTTCATCGACAATTAGGAAAAGCGAACCTTTTCTTTTCAATAATTCTGACTTCATTTCTTTAGAAAGTGTAAGAAATCTTGAGGAGTACTCCCCTTTTGGTCTTACGGTAAATAACTCGACCTGGCACCCATTGCTCTCCATAAGAGCAGCAACAGCATTAGAAAAGCTGCTGCCAATGCTTCTTATACCAATAACAACAACATCTTTTGGCTTTATAAGCTTAAAACATTTACTAGCTGCTTCAAGATAAGTTTCCGGAAAGTATCCATAATAGGCATAACCCTCAGGAACTTTAACTGTTATGATATCAGGGACCTGACAAGACAATATGTAATTTAAACAAGTATTCAGTTTTCTATCTGTTTGAGAATTAAGCAGATTAGAATCTTCATTCCATGACGTAAGAAAGATGCCACCAATAATCTTTCCTATCTGATTAAGGGTTTTAATAAGCGGATTTATGACTTCTTCTTGTGAGGAATAATAATCGGTAAGAGTAGTCTGAAGATCTCCAAAATCGATCAAGAGTTCAGTTACAGTGTTATGGTCAGAGTAATTCTTACTCTTTATTTGATCGATTAGGAATCTAATTCTTGCTATATAGTCTCGTGTGGAAGATTGATTGGTTAAGTCACAATAAATAACCATTTAGCTACTCAATTCCAATTCGTTTAAATGGAATCCCCATTTATTGATAAACTGAACTTTTGCACTATTTTCACTAATTGAGATCATACTAAGCGAAGCAGTATCGATGACTATTCGTGAAGAAAAATCAACCGGGACTCCTAAAAAGTAAGATACAACTGATCTTATAGGATCGCCATGGCTTACAATAGCAATAGATTTATTTGGATGTTGATTTTTCAATCTATCAAGTTCAAAGATCATTCTTTTTTGAACCTCAAGAAAACTTTCACCCGAAGGAATTCTAGTAAAGCTCCTTAGTGAGTGGTATTTTTTCCAAAGTATGTCGTCTTCCAGTTCCAGAAATGTTTTTCCCGTCCACTGGCCAACATCAATTTCAAGAAGGTTCTCCAAGGCTTCAATTTTTTTATGAATTTTCGATGCAATTGCCTCAGCGGTTTCCATAGTCCTCTGCAGAGGACTGCTGAAGATAAGATCAATTTGGAAACTAGATATTCTTGCTGCAAGGTTTTTAACCTGTTCACGGCCAGAATCGGACAAATGGACTTCAGGCATTCTTCCTGGAACAAATTTTACAGCTTCGCTATTTCCGTGACGAATTAAAAGAAAATTTGTCATGCTTTAATCTTTTCTCATGAGTTATTCTTTTTTAAAAAATTGAACAAATCAAACCATACCTAAAATCACTAATTTGCAGTTATTAACAATAAAATAAACGGCAGAGGCATCAGCTTAATAAAAGGTGTGCTATGATAATGCTATTAATTTTAAGCTAAAAACTTAGAGACGATAATCAAGGCAAGTAAAATTTTTACCTAAGAAGTAAAATGAGAGAAAAAGAAAAGGAGTAAGAGAAAAAGCCAAGGAGTATAAGAAAAAGTAAAGGGGATAGATAATATCCCCTTTAGATAAAAACTTTTAAAGTAAAACAAAGTATAAAGCTTAGCCCAGATACTCTATTAAGCTTTTGCTTCTTGAAGAATGTCTTAAGCGGCGAAGTGCTTTTTCCTTTATTTGTCTAACTCTTTCGCGGGTCAGATTTAATTTATCGCCTAGCTCTTCAAGAGTAAGGGAGTTTTCAGTATCAATACCGAAATAATGTTTAATAACAGTAGCTTCTCTTTCAGAGAGAGTAGCGAGTGTACTTTCAATTTCTTCCTTCAGGGATTGCTGCATAAGTTTAGAATCCGGTTCAGGCTGCTGGAAATCAGGGATGACATCAAGAAGGTTATTACTTTCTTCACCTTGAGAGAAAGGGGCATCCATGGAGATATGGCGTCCTGAGATTTCCATAGCGTAGAGGACCTCATTTACATCGATATTCAATTCTTTAGCTAATTCATCGACATTAGGAGCTCTTTCATATTCCTGTTCCAGGCTATTATGTGCCTTAGCAATTTTGCTTAAAGTACCGACTCTATTTAAAGGAAGTCTTACAATTCTGGAATGCTCACCAATAGCCTGTAAAATTGACTGTCTAATCCACCAAACGGCATAAGAAATAAACTTAAATCCCTTGGTTTCATCAAACTTTTTTGCGGCTTTCATTAAGCCTAAATTGCCTTCATTTATTAAATCACCAAGAGATAATCCCTGATTCTGATACTGTTTAGCAACACTAACAACAAATCTAAGATTAGCCTTTGTTAGTTTTTCCAAAGCAGACTGGTCGCCTTTTTTAATTCTAACAGCTAATTCTATTTCCTCATCTGGTGTCAGAAGTTCTACTTTACCGATTTCCTGCAAATATTTATCTAACGATTGGCTTTCCCTGTTAGTAAACTGTTTTGTTATTTTCAATGTAATCAATCTCCTACATTATTTCGTAAAGCTAACATTTATATCATCCATAAGTAGAGTAAATAATATAAAAGCAAAATTCAGAACATTTTACAAGTATAAAATTCAATTTGATCCAATTTTCCACAAAAACTCAAAAAAACAAGCTGTAAATATACAATTTTATTATTTTAGTGTCACTTAAAAAAAACAAATACAAAAAAAATATTTTTTATGGATTCGCTAAGCAAGATTTTGCATATTGGGGCCCTGAACATTAAAAGTCAGAAAATAACGTAAGGTTTTCAAAACATCTAAAGATTAAACATAATATTCGCCATAGGACTTCAAAAGATCAACCACAGATTCAGAAAGTTCACAAATTCTAATCTCTTCGTCCTCATATTCATTTTTCAAAGTAAAAACTGGTTCCAGGACAGCAGCGTCAGTCAAAGCATCCACAATTCCCTGGTTTTCTCCAGAATCTTTTATTGCCACTAATTTATTGTCCCCAAATGGATACTCATGAAAAAACTCAGGAATATTAACAGTACAAGTAATAATCGGCATTTCGGCCAAATTTTTAAGTATAAGAGCCGGATTATTATCAAAATATCTGGAAAAATAGAGTTTTCCCGATATATCACTCCATTGAAAATTATCCAATATTAAAATTTCGTATGTCAATTTGTGCCCTTTATAGAAAAATTTTAGCTAATAAAAACATAATCCAAGACAACGAAATGCCCCTTTATAGGATAGAACATAGGGGAAAAGAACATAATTCCCCAAAGTAGAAAAAAACATTGAATAAGGGTCACTTCTTATTTTCAATAAATTATTACAACATTCAGTGGTAAAAAACCCATTTATCAATTCTTAAGTTCCCCAAAGTAAAAAGAGGAAAGATGGTTAAAGGTTAAAGCTAAGAGCTCAAAAACTAAGAGCTCAAAAGCCAAGAGTATGAAAGCCAATGGAGAAAAGAGCAAAGCAAAAAACTCCAATTAGACTTGAAAATTTCGCCATTGCTAGTAATTTATATGTACAGGGCCGCAAACTAAGCTTTCAATAATGAGCTTCCAAAAATTGAAAATTGTTATATAATAGGGTTAAAATAACGAGGTTAAGATCAATCAACTTTTAATTGGAGGGCCACACATAGAGAGTTATATCCATAGGAAAATAAACCAGTAATATTTAAAGGAGAAAGAAGTGAATATGTCATTAGAAGTTTCCTACAGAGATGTAGAAAAGACCGATTCAATTGATACTTTAATAAAAGAAAAGCTTCAGAAGCTCGAACAGATTTGCGATAATATAACTATGTGCAGGATTGCCATAGAAAGACCGCATAGTATGGTAAGAACAGGCAACCAATTTCGTGTAAGAATTGAAATTGCAGTACATCCTGGACATTCAGTAGTTGTAACACGCGAACCTGGAGATAGCAGCATGCATGAGCCTCTGCCAGCAATAATAAGGGATGCTTTTAATGCAGCAAGGAGACAACTTAAGAAATATGCTGATAAACAAAAGAAAGAAATCAAATCACATCCTCAGCAGGAAATTGCTGCCTATGTATTCAGACTATTTAAGGAGGAAGGTTATGGTTTTATCCGTTCAGATGATGGACATGAAATCTACTTCCACAAGAACAGTGTTTTAAATGATGGTTGGGAAAGGCTTGAGCCAGGTACAGCAGTACAGTTCTTTGAAGAAATGGGTGAGAAGGGACCACAAGCCAGTACAGTACAGATAATTGATAGTTCAGGAACACATATTGTAGATCCAACAGAAGTGTTGAACAGTCAGAAGTAATAACCACTTAAGAGCTTATCTTTTCATGGGCTTTTTCTTAGGAGTAGCCTCATTTAGGCAATTGGGGCTACTCCTTAAGTTTTTCCGGAAATATCCAATACTGATCTACTATTTCTTAATCAAATCTTCACTAATACTTTTCTTTTTTTTGCTAAAGTTTGTTTTAAGATAAACAATTAGAATAATGGCAATAATAATTACAGATGATGAGATAATAATATGGTTATGTATGTTTTTAAGAATGATCTGCCATTTTTCGCCAAAGAAATATCCTAATGACAAAAAAGTTGAGACCCATATAAAACCTCCTGTATAGGTAAAAAGAGCAAATTCTGGATATTCAAGCCTTGAGCTTCCGGCAAAGATCGAAATTATATGTCTAACACCTGGAATAAAATATCCAAAGATTAAGGCCCACCGGCCTACCCTATTAAACCAATTATGTGCCCTGTCAAGTTTTTCGTTATCCAGATGTATAAATCTGCCATATTTTTCCAGAATAAATTTTCCAAATCCCCTACCAATGAAATAGCTTACCGTAATACCTGCACAGCTTCCCAAAAAGGCAGAAAAAAAAGCTGGAAGAAGCGTTAGTTCTCCTTTATAGACAAGAAATCCTGTAAGAGCTATTAATGTCTCATCAGGTACAGGGAGTCCCACAATCCCTAATAAAAGCAAGGAAAATATACCTGCATATCCATAATGAGTAATCCAAAAGTTCAAAGTTTCCATATTATATTAGAAAAGGCCTTTTAACAAATTGACAAAAAAATAAGCGCTAAAGGATATATAATCATAATAATAAAATAGCCCAGTAATAAATAGAGTAATTCGAATAATATGGAAGCAAAAAAGCATATTGAAGTATAAAAGAGGCAGCCAGTTGCAGGCAGATACAAATAAAAAAGGCACCCTACAATAAAATAGAGTGCCTATTTCCAAACAAAAATGAATTGTCTTTAGATAGCTTCTTTAAGCTCTTCATCTTTTCCTTTGTAGATTGGATCGAGCCATTTTTCATAATTTTTATCTTTACCGTGAATAGCATCTGAATATGCTTTCTGCAGATCAGCGCAAATCGGTCCCATTACTCCAGAACCAATTTTACGATAATCTATTTCTCTTAAAGCAATAACCTCACTGGCAGTACCAGTAATAAAGACTTCATCAGCAATATAGAGTTGGTCTCTTGATATAGGCTCCTCTATTATTTCATAGCCTCTATCTTTAGCCACAGTAATTATTGAATCTCTTGTAATACCTTCAAGAACACCATTCCTTGCAGGAGTATATATTTTTCCATCTCTTACAAGGAATATATTTTCACCTGTGCATTCCGAGACATTTCCAAAAGGATCAAGCAAAATAGCTTCGTCAAAGCCGTTTCTTAGGCTCTCGGTTTTTGCAAGGACTGAATTAACATAGTTACCTGCAACCTTAGCTTTGGTGAACATAATATTTGTATGATGACGAGGATGAGAGGAAACATTTGCTCTTACACCATTGTTGATTGCTTCCTGTCCAAGGTAGTTATTCCATTTCCAGGCAGCGATACCCATATCGATTACGCAACCATCAACTGTAAGATTCCAGCCACCATCTTTAATATATATCAAAGGTCTGATGTAGCATTCCTCCATTTTATTTAATCGAACCAATTCCAAGGTTGCATCATACAATTGCTCGAGTGAATAAGGTAATTCACCCATACCCAGGACAAGAGTACTTTTTATAAGTCTTATAAGATGATCTTTCAATCTGAATACGGCTGGTCCTGTAGGAGTTAAATATGCTCTAATACCTTCAAAGACACCTGTGCCATAATGAAGAGAACTTGTTAAAAAATGTAATTTGGCGTCGTTGAACGGAACAAATTTACCTTCCATCCATACGTAATCCGATTCCATTGCCATGATTTCTCCTAATAATTTTCTTTAGTTTAAATAACTTGTGAAACTTTACTTTTATTAATTTTATATAATTTATAATTAATACTATCGCTAAGGGCTTCGAGGCTAGCATCAATAATATTTCTGTCGACACCAACAGTGGTCCAATTCTCGAAGCCATCGCTAGACTGAATAAGAACTCTTACTTTTGCCGATGTCCCCTGTTTTTCATCAAGAACGCGCACCTTATAGTCAATCAATTTCATAAGAGATATTTCAGGGTAAAACCTGAGAAGAGCTTTTCTAAGAGCATTATCTAAAGCATTAACAGGTCCATCGCCGTTTGATGCTGTATGTTCAACTTCACCATTTACTTCGACTTTAAGGACGGCCTCAGCCTCTTTAGTTCCGGTAACATCATTCATAACATTGACTTTAGAATAAAGTATTCTAAAATAAGGTTTAAAGTCATTCATCTCAGTATGAAGTAATAATTCAAAAGAAGCTTCTGCTCCATCAAACTGATAACCTTCAAACTCCAAAGATTTAATATGAGCTATAAGCTTGCGGCTCAAATCCTTATTGCCCCAAATATCGATACCAATTTCTTTAGCTTTATATTTAATATTACTCTGCCCTGCCAGGTCAGAGACAAGGACTCTTTGTTTATTGCCTACAGAAGAAGGTTCTATATGTTCATACATTCTACTATCTTTCAGTACAGCGCTTACATGTATACCACCTTTATGAGTAAAAGCCGATTTACCTGTAAAAGGAGCACGTGAATTTGGAACAAGGTTCATTACTTCACTAGTATAGTTAGAGAGCAAGGTAAGGTTTTTCAGATCAATCTTACTTTTAGTCTTTTTCTTCATTTTCAGAATGATATTAGGAATAAGACTGCAAAGATTTGCATTTCCGCATCTTTCTCCCACTCCATTAATTGTTCCCTGAACATGAACTGCCCCAGCTTTGATAGCACTTATTGCGTTTGCAACAGCGAGCTCTGAGTCATTGTGAGTATGAATTCCGAGTTTTGCAGTAATAGATTTACTTATCTCTTGAATAATATTAAAGACTTCATCTGGCATAGAGCCGCCATTTGTATCACAAAGTGTAATAACATCAGCTCCAGCTTGCTGAGCCGCAGATATCATTTTAAGAGCGAATTCCGGATCATCTTTATAGCCATCAAAGAAATGCTCTGCATCATAAATTACTCTTCTTCCATTTTGCTTAAGGAAGCTAACGGAATTATAGATAAGTTCAGCATTTTCACTACCTGAAATCTTAAGGCCTTTTTCAACATGAAGTTTCCAGGTTTTTCCGAATATAGAAATAACGGGTGTTTCTGCAAGAAGCAAAGCATTCAAGTTATAATCTTCTGAAACCTTGAAAGAGCGGGCTGTAGAGCCAAAGGCACACATCTGGGCATTTTTTAGATTCAGTTGTTTAGCGATTCTAAAGAATTCCTCATCCCGCGGATTACTACCGGGCCATCCCCCTTCGATAATATCAATACCAAATTCATCCAGCTTAATGGC
>JAUZPB010000067.1 GCA_030706145.1 Bacteroidota bacterium | reverse complement strand
TGTTTTCCAGAGCTTTAACCTTATAGATGAACTGACAGTTTATGAAAATGTTGAGCTTCCGCTCCTTTATTTGGGCATTTCATCTACAAAAAGAAAAGAGATGGTCAATGAAGTGCTTGATAGAACCCGTATGATGCACCGCAAAGACCACTTCCCTCAGCAGCTCTCTGGGGGACAACAGCAGAGAGTCGCAGTCTCCAGAGCAGTTGTAGCTCGACCCAAACTTATACTAGCCGATGAACCTACAGGTAACCTTGACTCTGCTAACGGGGAAGAGGTTATGAACATTTTAACAAAGCTTAATGAAGAAGGTACCACAATTGCAATGGTAACTCACTCTCCACACGATTCAGAATACGCTCATAGAGTTATTCATCTTTTTGATGGCCACGTTGTAACAGAAAACTATAGGGAAAAATTCCACGTATAAGGAAGAAGCCAAATGAAGTTCTATAAAATGCAAAACTACTTTAAGATTGCTTTGCGCAACCTGCATAGAAAAAATACCTTCATTTTGTAGAAAACCTTAGATATAAATAAATAAATTATCTTCTATTCCAAACGATTTGGGAAACAAGTTATGTTAAGGAATTATATACTTATAACTCTTAGAAATCTTAAAAGATACAAAGCCTATTCAGTAACGGATCTCCTGGACCTTTTTGCTAAGACCTTCAGCGCAGACTTTTAAATAATGAAAAAGGGCTTTTCTTGCCCTTTTTTGTTTTACATATCATATTGACTTGCAAACTCCGCTCGGATTGTTTCCTGATATAGCTCATCTAAAGTATCATATTCTGCTAGAACATCAAATTCTATACTATCAAGCAGAACATATTTCTTGTCACTTAACCTTATTGCTCCTAAAAATGAACCTGAACTTATTGCTATATAGTCATCGGGCATACCTGCATCTTTCAACCATTCATTTGTGGCATCAAAGTCTACTCCATATTCAGGAGCTCCTGTAGGTCCAAGTAATTCCTCGGATTCAAAAACATTTCCCCCTCCGGTTGCTTTCCAGAATTCAACCATATCCTCAGGTAATTCCAAATTCCTGTCTTCTATCCATTCTTGAAGATATTCTGCATCAAGAGCGCCATTCCATAAAAATAGATCAGGTCTTAATTTAGCATCATTTAAGATTATTTCATTCATTTTATTTCCTGTTTTATTACACTCTTAAACTTATCTTTTGCTTTTCTTTCGTTCTTTCTTTCTAATTCCCAGCGCCATAGCTTTGTCCCTTCGTTGGTTAAAATCTCTCCTTTTTTTAGCATCCCAATTTTTTCCAGCACTAAAGTTGAGGCACTTTTTTCTGCAAGAGTATGTGCACAAACCACCTTAACTGAATTATATTGTAATGCATTCTCTATCAAAGCTTTTGCTGCCTCTGTAGCATATCCCTTTCCTCTGTAGGCAGGTGAGATACTATAGCCAATTTCTACTACACCTGACTCATCTGGTTTCCCTTTATATCCGCAAAACCCTATTAGTTTATGATCTTCTTTGTGAATTATTAAATGTGAGAACCATTTCTCTGGAGCATCACCTCTTTGTAATCTCTCTATGAACTTAGGGAGAACTTCGGGCCATTCGATATACCCATCAGATACATTTATCCCGAAAGCCTTTTTAAATTCAGTATTACCTTCGATAAGCTTTTTTAAGTGCTTAATACTGCAGGGCCATATTACTAAATTTAGAGTTTCCATATGAAAAAAATTGTTCTTATAAATTTAATAAAAAATAGTTTAATAATGGGATGACCACAGAAATTATCACTTGCAAATATCAATTCATAAAACTTAAAAACTATCGATTCATTTCAATAATAAAGTGGGGAATTTTTTGAAAAAAAAGTTTTACCCTCATTTCCCCTTCAATATAAATCTAAGTGCTTTTATTATATATAATTAGGCCGCTTTTACCTGCTTTTTGGGCTAAAATTTTGAAAAAAAACTTCTTGACTTTAGCTAAAATTTTGAGTTATTTTGACCTGCAGTGGGAAATTGTGTGGAAAAATCCCAAAAAGTGGGGAATGATGTTTATAGGCAGCTTTACATATTCTATCGACTCAAAAGGACGCGTCAGCATTCCGGCTAAACTACGTAAATACGTAAAGCCTGAGGCTAATGATACTTTTGTCATGACCCGCGGAGTCGAAAAATGCATCGTCGTCTATCCCCTTGACCAATGGAAAGAGCTCATGGATACGAAACTAGCTAATCTGAATGAGTTTAACAAAAAAGAAGCAATGTTCATCAGAGCTTTTCTTCAAAGAGCTTCTGAAGATACATTGGACTCACAATCCAGACTCTTAATTCCACAGAATTTAATCGAATATGCTGGTATTGAAAAGGAAGTATTTATCCTCGGAGCAATAAAAAAGATTGAGATCTGGAATCCTGTAATTTATGATAACTATCTTAATTCACAGCCGGAATCTTTTGAGGAAATTGCTGAAGAGGTAATGAAACTCTGAAAATGCAAGAATATCATATCCCAGTACTGTTGTTCCAATCGGTCGATTTTTTGATTGGAAATAAATCCGGCGTTTATTTTGATGGTACAATTGGATTTGGGGGACATTCCGCAGAGTTCTTAAAGCATCTGACTCAAGATGCAAAACTTTTGGCTACTGAAGTTGATATTGATGCTTACAATTTTTGTAAGGATAAATTTAAGGACGACCGTAGAGTAAAACTCTACAACACAAATTTCTCGCAGATTGACATCGTGTCTAAGATTGATTTTGTTGAGCACTATGACGGAATATTTGCTGATCTTGGAGTTTCTTCATTTCAGCTGGATAATCCGCTCTCAGGCTTTACTTACAGAACTGAAAGTCCGCTTGATCTCAGACTTGATAAATCAAGACCTCTTTCTGCTTCTGATGTCATTAATGATTTTGATGAGAATGAACTCTCAAGGATTTTCTTCGAATTCGGCGAGGAAAAATACTCGCGAAAAATTGCTAGAAAAATAGTCGAAAAAAGACAACAAAAAAGAATTAGCACGACTACTGATTTAAGCAAAATAATCGAGGAAATTACTCCTAAACCGTTCTTAATAAAATCTTTGTCAAGGGTCTTTCAGGCACTGAGAATCTTTGTAAATGATGAACTTGGTGTCTTAAAGGAATTCCTTACTAAGTCAGTCGACTTACTTAATCCAGGTGGAAATATTGTAATACTGACTTATCATTCTTTGGAGGATAGGATAGTAAAGGAGGTTTTCAAATATGAGAGCCTTTCTTGTGTTTGTCCTCCCGGTTTTCCGGTTTGCGTTTGTGATAAAACTCAAAGATTGGACATATTAACTAGAAAACCTGTTCTTCCTGATGAAAATGAATTGAATGTAAATAGCCGCGCGCGCAGTGCTAAACTGCGAGCTGCTAGGCGTAAATAAATCTAAAGAGTAGTTGTTGAATAAATGAAGAAAAATTCTGAAAAAACTAAGAATAGAAAACCAGTCCAGCTAATCTTTTTGATCTCGGTTTTCTTCGTTTTCTTGATTACTCTTTTATATGTTGGATTGAAATTGGAGATAGAAAGGCTGACAAAGGAAAAGGCTCTTCTTGAGGAATCTTTGCTGGCTAAAAAAAATAAGACTACAATGCTGCTTGTTGAAGTTCAGAGAAATGAAACTGAGGAAAGAATATCTCAACTTGCAGAGTCAAAACTCGGTATGGTGAAATTTAGTGAACCTAATAGCCTTATTGAGATCGATTCGACTAAACTTGATCAAATTACGAAAATAATTAACAGTAGGTATGAACAATAGCAGAGCACTGGTTGTAATTTTTGTAATATTCGCATTCTTCTGCGCTTTGGCTTTCAGGCTTTTTAGTATTCAAATTAAAAAGCACGAAGATTACGATTACTATGCGAAAAACCAGCAGGTCGAAAAAAGAATAATAAGAGCTGAAAGAGGATTCATCTATGATCGAAACGGTGAACTCTTGGCCTATGACCGCAATGATGTCTCTTTCTATGTCGATGTGAAAATGCCAAAGGGAAAACAAATCGACTCAATTGCTGTTAGATTTGCTTCTATTTTCGGTAAAAGTAAAAACTATTATAAAAATTTGATCAGAAATAGTTCAACAAGAATTGTTTGTCTCGAGAAAAAAGTCCCTGCTGATAAAGCTATTAAACTTAAGGATTATAAAATTGATGGACTCTTTTCTAAAGAGGATCCTACTAGAGTTTATAGCTATGATAATCTTGCTTCTCATATCTTGGGTTATGTTAATAACGAGTATCATGGCACCGAAGGAGTCGAAAAGTATTATAATAAGTTACTAACAGGTACCGACGGTACACTTATAGTTCAAAAAGACGTCCGCGGACGAATGATCACTGTTTCAGAAGATGCTACCATTCAGCCTGTACCTGGAAATAACCTTGTCCTTACTATTGATAAGTCTTATCAAAAGATTCTTGAAGAAGAATTAAGACTGGGCTTACAGCAGTTTCAAAGTAATTCTGCTGTTGGCATCATAATGGACCCAAATAATGGGGAAATTCTTGCTTTGGCAAATATGCCAGATTTTAATCCAAATTTTTATTGGAACTATAAAGACGAAATAAGACGAAATAGAGCCGTTACCGATACTTATGAACCTGGATCTACCTTTAAGTCCGTTACAATTTCTACTCTGATCGACCAGAAACTCGTTAAGCTAGATGAATCTGTCTATGCAGAGAACGGAAAATATAAATATAAGAAAGCTAATATCACTGACTCTCACCGCCATCAGTTCCTTACTGTTCGCGGAATTATTGAGCAGTCAAGTAACATTGGTATGGCAAAGATTATTGGTAGACTCGACGATGATAAATTCTATAAATACTTGAGAAATTTTGGTTTTGGTAACTTTACATCCATCGATCTGCCGGGAGAAAGCAAGGGTAAGTTGAAAAAGCCGGAAAGCTTCAATGAGCTGACTCAGGCCTTTATGTCTTTCGGTTATGAGGTCTCTGTTACTCCGCTTCAGATTATTTCAGCTTACGCGGCCTTGGTTAACGGAGGTAAGCTTTTTCAGCCTCATTTACTGAAGAAAATTACAGATCGAAATTGTGAAACAAAAGAAGAAGTGGCTCCGAAGATGTTAAGAAATGTTATAAGTGATAAGACTTCGGCTAAGATTAGAGATCTGCTTGTTGGTGTTGTTGAGAACGGTACGGGTGATAAGGCTAAGATTGAAAATGTTAAAGTGGGGGGAAAGACTGGTACATCGCAGCAGCTCATTAATAATAAGTATTCGAGTTCAAGCCATAACTCGTCTTTTGTAGGATTTTTCCCGGCAGATAATCCTAAAGTTTTAATTTATGTACTTGTAAGTGCACCAAAAGTTGGGCAATATGGTGGTGTTGTGGCTGGCCCTATTTTTAAGAATATTGCTGAAAGATTACTTCAAACTGATATTAATCTTCTTTCAAATGTTAAAGGACAGTATAAAAGTAAGACTTCTGATACTTTTAAGGATGTTTTTACTTCTAATAACATTAAACAACTTAAAAATCAAAAGAAACCCGATAACTCTGTAAAGAAAGAAGAAAAAGAAAATAGTTACGCTAATATTCCTGAAACAGTCATTAATAATCCTAAATCAAGAAAACTTATTGTAAACAAACATATTATGCCTGATTTGACAAATAACTATTTGAGAGATGCTGTTGCACTTCTTACAGAAATGGGAATTAAATCTAAAGTTAGCGGTTCAGGTAAGGTCGTTTCTCAAAGCATTTCTCCTGGTCAAGCTGTAAAACCAGGTTTAGTATGTACTTTGAAGTGCGAAGAACGTAAACTTTCCGGAGCAAGGATAAATTAATGGAACTTACAAAATTAGTAAATAGCCTTAAGGTCATTCAACTTGTTGGTGAAGTTGAAAGAAAAGATATTGAGAGCATAACCTACGACTCAAGAAAGGTTAAGAAGAATACTCTCTTTGTTGCTATTTCTGGCTTTTCTACTGATGGACATAAATTTATACTTGACGCTATTAGTAAGGGGGCAACTGCTGTTATTCTTGAAAATAATAATGCCATTCCTGAAGATATTTTTATTCATCGCAATGTGACTAAGATTCTTGTACAGAATAGCCGTCAGGCTCTTGCTGATGCCTCAAACGCTTTCTTTAAACAACCAACAAATCTCCTTGAGGTAATTGGTATTACTGGCACAAAAGGAAAGACTACAACATCTTACTTCATTAAGAATATTCTGGAAACAGAAGGCAAAAAGTCAGGCCTTATCGGCACTATTGCTAATTATATCGGCAATAAACAGATATATACTGCAATGACCACACCCGAATCCTCTGACTTAAATCAGCTCTTTGCTGATATGCTCTCTGAAGGTTGTTCCCATTGCGTAATGGAAGTCTCCTCTCATTCACTAGTCCTTAAAAGAGTAAGTAGTATTGACTTTAAGACTGCTGTCTTTACAAATCTGACTTCTGACCATCTTGATTTTCATGGGACTGTAGAGGAGTACCTAAAGGCTAAAAAGATTTTGTTTGATAACCTAAATAGTGAAGCTAAAGTAATTTATAATGCTGATGATGAAAATGCCTTAAAGATCATCTCTGATACAAAAGCTAAATGCTTTTCATATGGTACAAAATCTGGCTCGGATTTCTTGCTAAGCAATATTAGTTATGATCTTAGTGGAACAACATTCGACATAAACTATAATGGACAGCTATTTAAACTTAAGACTTCCCTTGTTGGAGCTTTCAATGCATCTAATGCTGCTGCTGCTTTTGCCTTTGGCCTCCTTTCGGGATATAATGCTGATTCTGTTGTAAAAGCCATCGAAACTACTCCGCAAGTCCCTGGTAGATTTGAGACTATTGAACATAAAATGAAAAAAGTAATCATTGATTACTCACATACTGCAGATAGCCTTGAAAAAGCTCTCTTAGCTATACATAATATTGTTAAAGACAGTAGACCCATCTATACTGTATTTGGGTGCGGCGGTAACAGGGATAAGACTAAAAGACCTGTTATGGGTGAAATTGCTAGCCGCTTAAGTAATAAGGTTTTTGTTACCTCTGATAATCCGAGGTTTGAAGATCCAATGGAAATAATTTCCGATATACTAAAAGGTATTAACAAACCCAATTTTGAAGTTATTGAAAACAGGGAAGAAGCAATAAAAAAGGCTATTTTGAACTCTGAAGAAAATGCTGTCATTTTGATTGCTGGTAAGGGACATGAGAATTATCAGGAGATAAAGGGCGTTAGAAATCATTTTTCAGATAAAGAAACAGCAGAGAAATATTTAGCAAATGAGTAGACCTAAAATTAAAATAGAAGATTTATTTGAACTGCCGACTGCGGAAATTTTTAACCCCGATAGTTTCAGTTCTTCTTCTTTTGTATCAACTGATACAAGAACAATAAAGAAAAATTCAATTTTTGTCGCTCTAAAAGGCAAAAAATTCGATGGGCATCTCTTTGTCGAAGAAGCTGTAAAAAAGGGAGCCTCAGTTGTTGTTGTCAATAAAAAAAGACTAAAAGATTTTGATAATGTGAATGTTACAATTGTCACTGTAAAAGATACAACTAAAGCTTATGGTGATATTGCAAAAATATGGCACAGCAAACTGAATGCAAAAATTGTTGCCATTTCTGGAAGTAACGGTAAAACCAGCACAAAAGAAATTTTGACAGGCATTCTCTCAGAGAAATTTAAGGTTACCAGAACCCTGGCTAATAATAATAATCATATTGGAGTTCCTCTTACAATTCTGGAGACGGGAAGTGATACAGAGGTTCTGGTTCTTGAGCTTGGAACAAATCATTTTGGCGAGATAGCATATACATCTCAGATCGCAAAACCTGAATTTGCTCTGATTACCAATATTGGTGAATCTCATCTTGAGTTCCTGCAGGACCTTGAAGGTGTAGCTAAAGAAAAAATTTCTCTGTTTGACGAAACTGCGAAAAATGGCGGCATTATCTTCCTTAATACTGATGACAAAATATTAAAGAAAAAAGCAAAGAACTATAAAAACCTTGTAAGCTTTGGATTTAATGATAAGGCAGAGGTCAAAGGAAAAATTATTGATCTTAAAGACGGGAAAACCATTGTTCAGGTAACTTACAAAGACAAAAGCTTTAAGGTCAATCTACCAGTTTATGGCCTTACAAATGCTAAAAACTTTTTGGCATCTGCAGCTATTGCCCTGAAGCTTGGTATGAGCTTTAAGCAAATTAAACAGGGAGCCGAATCACTCTCTTCGGTTAAGAATAGACTTAACGTTAAAAATTTTGATAAGTTTTCATTGGTAAACGATACATATAATGCAAATCCCCTTTCTATGAGGTCTGCATTCGAATTCATTGGCTCGTTTCAGAATAGAAAAAGAAAGATTGTCGTTCTGGGTGATATGTTTGAATTAGGTAAGCAGGCTTCCAGCGCCCATAAAGAGCTTGCTGATAGTTTGAAAAAGAATAAAATTACTGAGGTTTACACTATTGGTAAACTGATGAGACTTCTAAATAACGAATTGGTCGATAAGAAAATTACTGCTAAGCATTTTACAAACAGGGATAAGTTAGGTGCATTCTTAAGTGACTATAATTTTGATGACTCTGTCGTTCTTTTTAAAGGGTCCAGGGGTATGAAAATGGAAGAATTCGTTAAAGTTATTGATAAGGAAATGTAAAGGAAATGTTTTACTATCTATTTGATTACATTAATAAGAATTTTAATCCACCAGGATTTGACCTTTTTAGGTTTTTAACTTTCAGAGCTGCTCTGTCAGCTATATCTGCATTATTGTTATCTTTCTATCTTGGACCAAAACTTATTTCTTACCTTAGAAAGAAGCAAATCGGTGAGGCTAAAAAAATTGATGGCCCTAAGAGTCATTGGTCAAAAGCCGGTACACCTACTATGGGAGGAATAATTATTATCTTCTCAATTGTTATTCCTGTCTTATTATGGGGAGATATTAAAAGCTGGTACATTATTTTGGTTACTATAGGTACACTCTGGTTAAGTGGAGTTGGTTTCCTGGATGATTACTTAAAAGTAATGAAAAAATTCCCAAATGGGCTTATTGGACGCTATAAGATCTTAGGACAGGTTATTATAGGGTTGGTAGTTGGCGCTGCTATTTATTACCTCCCTCAGTTTAGAGATGTTAATTCAATTACAACACTTCCGTTCTTTAAAGATACAAATTTTGACTTTTCTTATTTATACATCCCGGCTGTAGTTTTTATTATAACTGCTACTTCCAATGCAGTAAATCTTACCGATGGTCTGGATGGTCTTGCTATTGGAAACGTTGTCATTGTTATGATTGCCCTTGCAATACTTAGCTATGTCTCTGGTAATATTATTTATGCCGATTATCTGAATATCATTTATTTGCCTGGTTCAGGCGAATTAATTGTATTTGTTGCTGCCGTTATTGGTGCTTCACTTGGATTTTTGTGGTTTAATTTCTATCCGGCACAGATTTTTATGGGTGATACTGGCTCTCTGGCTTTAGGCGGCGCTTTTGGTATCCTGGCAATTTTAATTAAGAAAGAATTATTGATCCCTATTTTAGGCGGAGTCTTCTTTCTTGAAACCGTCTCAGTTATTATTCAAAAAGCATATTTTAAGTACACTAAGAAAAGATACGGAGAGGGGAGAAGAATCTTTAAGATGGCTCCAGTCCATCACCATTTTGAAATGGTTGGATGGCCGGAACCTAAGATCGTTATTAGGTTTTATATCTTGACAATTATTTTTGCAATTTTTAGTCTAACAACATTTAAGATAAGATGAAAAATATATCTGGTAAGAAGATTAGTATAATTGGAGCCGTACGCAGCGGCTTAGGTGCTGCAAAATTGGCTAAAAAGCTTGGAGCTATCCCTTTTGTCAGTGATTCCGGTAGTAAAGACAAAATTGCTCATAATTTAGCTGCCCTGGATTCTGAGGCAATTGAATACGAGATTGGAAGCCACAGTGAAAGAGTTTTTGATTGTGACTTCATTATTACTAGCCCAGGTGTTCCTTCTGATTCTCCTGTGCTAATTACAGCTGCTCAGAAGGGAATTAATGTCATTAGTGAACTTGAGTTTGCTTCCTACTTCTGCAAAGGTACTATTATTTCAATTACAGGATCAAACGGCAAAACAACTACAACTAGCCTTTGCGCTCATCTTCTTAACGAAGGTGGTCTGAAAACATATATGGCCGGAAACATTGGAATTGCTTTTTCTGATATTGCCCTTGATGTAAAAGAAAATGAGTTCGTTGCACTTGAAACTTCAAGTTTTCAACTAGATCATGTTCAGACCTTTAAGCCAAAGATTGCGGCTATTCTCAATATTACTCCGGATCACCTGGATAGATATGACCATGATATTCAGAATTATATCAATTCAAAATTGAATGTGTTCAAAAATCAGGATTCAAGTGATTATCTGATCTTAAATAGTGATAATCCTATGACTCCAAAAGATATTGAGAATAATAGCGTAAATAAATTCTATTTCTCTTTAAATCAAACAGTTGAAAATGGCGCCTATCTGGATAATGACAAAATAATTTTTAAGAGAAATGGCACTGAAGAATTTAGCTGCATGACTAGCGATATTAGCTTAAGAGGCGAACATAACTATGCTAATGCAATGGCAGTCATTATTATAGCTCAATTGCTAAAGGTTGATCCTCAAAAAATTAAATCTGCTCTGGGTAGTTTTCCTGGTGTAGAACATAGGCTGGAATTTGTAAGAGAGATAAATGGAGTTAAATACATTAATGATTCAAAGGCTACTAATGTCGATTCGGTTTGGTATGCTCTTAGAAGCTTTAATGACCCTATTTTCTTAATTCTTGGCGGTAAAGATAAGGGTAATGATTATAATCAAATAAAAGACCTGGTCGTCAAAAGAGTAAAGAAAATTTATGCTATCGGCTCTTCAGCCGATAAAGTATTTAACTTTTTTCACCAGCTTACAAAAGTGGAGATTAAACCTTCACTTGAAGAATGCATATCGGCGGCAAACAGGGAAGCAAGAGAACATGAAGTCGTACTGCTATCACCTGCTTGTGCTAGCTTTGATATGTTTAACGATTATGAACATCGTGGTAGAGTATTTAAGGAAGCAGTAAATAATTTATGAGCCTAAAATCACTTGCAAGAATTTTAATCGCCGCAGTTATCCTTTTGATGATAATTGGTTCAGCCTTGGTACTGAGTGCTAGTAGTACCTATAGCGCATTAAAGTTTCATAATAATTTTTACCATATGTTTTTATCACATCTGGTAAAGGTATTAATTGCTTTTGGAGCTCTTATACTGTTTTCTGTAGTGCCTTATGACCTTTATAAAAAGTTCAGTAAAAAGGCAGTTATCCTTATTGCGGGTCTTTTATTCGTTACTTTTGTTATGGCGACTGCTGTTAAGGGCGCTGCAAGATGGTTAAATTTTGGCCTGTTTACGATGCAGCCTTCTGAGATCGCTAAATTATTTTTGATGATTCATGTGGCCTATTTGATAGAAAATAAAAAAACTGAATTAAGTGACTACCAAAAAGGTTTTCTTTATCCGGTGTTTTGGATTTTGGCTATCGCAGGACTGGTATTTGTTCAACCAAATGTAAGTACTAGTATTATAATTACTACTGCTGCTTTTTCGGTTCTGTTTATTGGTGGGGCTAAATTAAAACATATTATACTGACCTTGGGAGTCGCAGGCTCTGCTGCAGCGGTATTTGCAATGATTTTTAGGCATTCACGCGAAAGAATTTTAACATTTGTTCATAGCCTTGGCCATAAAGGTGGAGAAATTAATCTTCAGGTTACACAAGCAAAGATTGCTCTTGGAAGCGGTGGGATCTTTGGTATCGGACTTGGCCAAAGCAGACAAAGTGATTTATTCTTACCTGAATCTTATGGCGATTTTATTTTTTCGGTCCTTGGCGAAGAACTTGGCTTTTTTGGAGCCATTGCTGTATTGCTTTTATATATAGTAATTTTCTTAATTGGTGTACTCATTGCTAAGAAGGCAAAGGATCAGTATGGACAGCTTCTTGCATTTGGCCTAAGTTTTATGATAATCTTAAGCGCTTTTATTAATGCTGCAGTCGTTACTGGACTTTTTCCAACAACTGGTATTCCATTGCCATTTATCAGCTATGGCGGTACATCTATCATTCTTATGTGTGCTTCTGCCGGAATACTAGTAAATATTGCTCTTTCTGCACACAAAGTACAAGAAATTAAATTAAAAGACGCAAGAGAGACAGGAAAATGAAAAATAAACCCAATAAATATCGTTTCCTT
Source organism: Bacteroidota bacterium (assembly GCA_030706145.1). Taxonomy (GTDB): domain Bacteria; phylum Bacteroidota; class Ignavibacteria; order Ignavibacteriales; family SURF-24; genus JAUZPB01. The sequence goes on along the minus strand of JAUZPB010000067.1, from coordinate 12,132 downwards.
TTTGCTGGCGGTGGTACCGGTGGACATTTATTTCCGGCAGTTGCCGTCGCAGAAAAAATAAAAGCCTTAAAACCTGAAGCTGAAATTTTATTTGTTGGTACAAAATCTAAAATTGAAGGAACAGTAGTCCCTAAACTGGGCTATAAATTTAAGACTATATGGATTAAAGGATTTGCTCGCAAGTTTGATATACAAAATATCCTTTTCCCTTTAAAAGTGATTGTCTCTTTTCTTCAGTCTCTTTTTATTAATGCTTCGTTCAAACCTAGGGTTGCAATTGGTTCGGGAGGATATGTTTCTGGACCGGCTATCTGGGGAGCTTCTGTCCTGGGCGCTAAGGTCATCTTACTTGAACAGAATAGCTATCCCGGTATTACAACAAGACTTCTGGAAAAGAAAGCAGAACAGGTCCACATTAGCTTTGAGGATACTAAAAAATATCTTAAAGATTCGTCAAAAATATTTTTAACGGGAAATCCTGTTAGGGAAAGCCTGAAATTAGTTGACAAGTCTGAAGCTCTTAAGAAATTTAACTTCAGCCCGGATAAGAAAACTCTCCTCATCCTGGGTGGAAGCTTAGGCGCTGCTTCGATTAACAGTGCAGTAGCTGCTAATATCAAATTATTTATCGAAAATGATATACAGGTAATTTGGCAGACTGGAAAAAATTATTTTGAAAATTATAAGGATCTGAAAGATCCGCTTGTTTGGATTAACCCATTTATTGATGAAATGTCGTCAGCTTTTTCAGCTGCAGATCTTTTGATCTCTAGAGCCGGTGCAACTACAATTGCTGAAGTTACTACTTTAGGAATTCCTACTGTTTTTGTTCCGTCTCCTAATGTGGCTGCTAATCATCAGTACTATAATGCAAAATCGTTATCTGATCAGGATGCAGCTATTCTTCTGGCAGATAATCAGGTAAAAAATGAACTTGGAAAAATCGTTCTTGATACAATCTCTGATAAGAATAAACTTGATCTACTTTTACAAAATGTAAAAAAGGCTGGAAAACCAGATGCTGCCTTGAAAATTGCTCAAAGCGCTATTAAACTGGCGGAGACGCTATGACAAATGAATCTGGTGTAAAGAGAATATATAAATATAATCTGTCTTTTTACTATCAGTCAACTATTATTTATTTTGTCGCTCTTTTATTGTATGCCTTAGTTAAGGGTGAATTCATCGAAGGATCTTTTAAACTTATTACTAAAGATCCAGTGATTTATTTTTTTCTCCTTATTGTTCTTATTTCAATTGCAAGCTTGTTATATAATATTTACCTTAACAGGCACATTGAAATTACGGATTCACAGATAATCTTTAAGAAGGGATCCAAGGTAAGGACTATTAATATTAATGATATTATTAATATTGCATTAGCAAAGGAAAGAAAAAGATTTAAGAAATATTCTTTAAGAATTGTAAGAATCAAAGTACGCAATAGAAGAATGCCTTTTATCATTCTTCCATATGATTATGAAAATAAAACGGCTTTAATGGAAGCTCTAAAAGAAATAAAAAACAAATTGATGAACAGGGAAGGTAATGTTTAAGAATATTAAAAAAGTGCACTTTGTTGGTATTGGCGGGATTGGCATGAGCGGCATCGCTGAGATATTGTTAAATCGAGGTTTTCAGATCTCAGGTTCTGATAGAGCTACTAGCGATGTTACACAACATTTAAGCGATCTGGGCGTCCAGATTTATGAGGGGCATTCTGCCGATAACCTTAAGGATTGTGATGTCTTGGTCTATTCATCTGCTGTATCATTGGATAATCCTGAAGTTGCAGCTGCTATTGAAAGAAAAATTCCGGTTATTAAACGATCCGAAATGCTCGCTGAATGTATGAGAATGCATTATGGTATCGGCATTGCTGGTACTCATGGAAAAACAACTACAACTTCAATGGTCGGTTTGGTTTTAACTGAAAGTGGAATTGATCCTACAATTATCGTTGGCGGAAAACTTAGTAGCCTTGGTGGAACTAATGCAAGACTCGGACAGGGTGAATTTATTGTTGTTGAGGCTGATGAATTTGATAGGACTTTCTTAAAACTTACTCCAACTATTGCAGCAATTACTACTTTGGAAAAAGAGCACCTGGATACTTATAAGGATCTTGATGATATAAAAGCTGCATTCGTTGAATTTGCAAATAAAGTCCCATTCTATGGCTTTGTTACTATTTGTCTGGATGAACCTGCACTGCAGGATATTATGCCTCTTATTAATAAAAAAATTATCTCTTATGGACTTACTTCACAGGCCGATGTAAGAGCTGTCGATATTAAACATTCAGAATATTCCAGTACCTTTACTGTTAAGTATTTTGGAAAAGATCTGGGAGAGATTAAACTAAATATACCTGGAATTCATAACGTTAAGAATTCTCTGGTTGCCGTAGTTATTGCTACTGAGCTTGGTGTTAGCTTTGATATTATTAAAAAATCACTTGAAGCTTTCTGCGGTGTCTATAGACGCTTTGAAACAAAATATAATAAGGATATTCTAGTCATTGACGATTATGCTCACCATCCTACTGAAGTAAACGCTACTCTTTCAGGGATACGCGGTGGTTGGGATAGAAGACTCATTGCTGTCTTTCAGCCCCATCTTTTTACAAGAACGCGCGATTTTTACGCCGAGTTTGGTAGGTCATTCTTAAATAGCGATATATTCATCTGTACAGACATTTATCCTGCAAGAGAAGAACCAATTGAAGGCATTACTGGTGAACTTATTGCTACAACTGCAAAGAAATTCGGACATAAGAACGTAATCTATGTGCCCGATAAAAACGATATCCCTGAAACTTTGTTGAAGATCAAAAAAGAGGGTGATATCATCATTACTTTGGGCGCAGGCGATATCTGGAAATATGGAGAAAAGTTCATAAAGCTCCTTCAGGATAAGGAGAATCAGGCTTGATAAAGGCTGTGAAAAACAAAAATAAACTTACTGGTTTACTGATTTTCATAACCCTTGTTCTCGGAGTAATATATTTATCACTTTTTTCTGCTAGAGAAGAAAAAAAAGTTATAGAAAAGATAGATTTAAGCGGAAATCACTTTCTATCTAAGGAAGAATACTTTAATTTTGCAAGATTAAATAAACTTTCTGATTACAGGTTTTTATCTCCATCTATTATCAAAGATAGATTGGAAAAACATCCTTACGTTTTTAGTGCTGATGTTAGATTTGTCGATGAGGATAAAGTTCAGGTCGTTATTAAAGAAAAAAGTTTTCAGGCTGTACTTTTAACTGATTCAGACCAATACCTGATAACAGAAAGTTTTATGTTGGTCCCATTGTTTTCGTTTACAAAAAATGTGGATCTACCTGTAATTGAAAACCCGCTGGTAACGGGTAAATTGAAAAGTTTTGACATACTGAAGACAGATGAAACTAAATCTGCTTTCAGAATCATTGATGCCATAAAAATGATCAATCCGGGAATTTATTCTGAGTTATCAGATATTGACCTTAGACATGGCCGCGATATTGTACTCAGATTCAGAGGCTATGATTTTGAGATTATATTTGGACGAGGAAATGAAGTCCCAAAATTGATGAGTTTTGAAAAAGTCTGGGATAGAATATCTAAAGATAAGCAGAACGCTGATTCTTTTATCAATTATGTCGATCTTAGATTTTCCAAATTAATTTATATAGGTGTAGCTGGTCTAGAGCCTGAAGCTAAAGGTATTAAAGGATGAAGAAAAATATTGTCGCCGGACTCGATTTAGGAACAACAAAGGTGTGCGCTATTATTGCTGAGAAATCAGATAACAATCTCGATATTCTCGGCTTCGGTGTGGCTCCATCAGATGGATTGAATAAGGGACTTGTCGCAAATATTGCTAAGACTGCTGAGGCAATAAAATCTGCAATGGAAATCGCTTCTAATAGAGCAGGTCTTGAAATTTCGACTGTTAATGTGGGTGTGGCAGGTGAACATATTACTAGCTTAAGACATAGGAATTATGTTACAATAAATAACCCTGAGAACGAGATCACACAAGAGGATCTGGATAGATTGGAAGCTGACGTCAGAACAATTAAAATACCTTCTGATAGACAAATCCTTCATATCATTCCAGAAGAGTTCTCAATTGATTATCAGGGGGGAATTGAAAGCCCTATCGGAATGTGCGGCTCTAGGTTGGAAGCTACTAACCATATAGTTCTTGCTTCAATTCCGGCAATTCAAAATATTAAACGCTCGGTTGAACGTGCTGGTCTTATTGTTCAGGACTATATTCTTCAGCCAATTGCTTCTAGCTATTCGGTCCTCGAGGAAAATGAGAAGGACTTGGGCGTGGTTCTTATCGATATTGGCGGTGGAACTACAGATATAGCTATCTTCCATAAAAAAAGTATAAAACATACTAAAGTTATAGGTGTAGCTGGTAATCAGGTTACAAACGATATTAGAGAGTCTTTAGGAATTGTTACCGAAGAAGCTGAAAAACTGAAAAAAGAGTATGGCTATGCTACTGAGAACTCAATTATCAGAGATGAAGATATTTTCATTAAGGCCGTTGGCGCTAGAGGAAATGTAAAGATCCCTGTTAGCCTTTTGACTCAGATAATCAGCGTTCGAATGAGAGAACTTTTTACTCTTATAGATAATGAAATTAAACAATCTGGCTTTAAGAGCAAAGTTAAGGCTGGAATTGTACTTACTGGTGGTGGAGCACTCTTAAAGGGATGCACTGAGCTTGCCGAGGAAGTTTTCGGCCTGCCTACACGTATTGGCGTCCCTCAGGATCTGGGTAAGGGACTTACCACTGAAATTGAAAGCCCTGAATTTGCAACTGTTGCAGGTCTGGTTCGCGGACTCCCGGGAACTGGTTCTAGCGAAACAGAAGTAGCAATAAAAAGTAAAACTGAAAAAAAGAAATCAACAAAATTCCAAGATTTATTCAAAAAAGTTCAAGAGTTTTTTGACGAGTTATAAATACCACAACAAGGAGGAAGTTTATGTCATTTTTTGCAACATTGGATCGTGAAAATCCTATGTCGGCACAGTTAAAGGTAGTTGGTGTCGGAGGCGGTGGTTGCAATGCAGTCGAGAGTATGATCAATAGGGGTCTTAGCGGTGTAGAATACATTGTCGTTAATACTGATGCCCAGGTTCTTATTAAAAATTCTGCTACTCACAAGATTCAAATTGGTACAAGCGTTACACGCGGCCTTGGCGCTGGGGCAGATCCCAATGTTGGGAAAAAAGCTGTAGAAGAAGATCGCGAAAAAATTACAAAAATCCTTGAAGGCAGTGATATGGTTTTCATTACTGCTGGAATGGGTGGCGGTACTGGTACTGGTGGCGCTCCTATAGTTGCCTCAATTGCTAAGAGCCTTGGCGCTCTTGTAGTTGGCATCGTTACTAAACCTTTCAGATGGGAAGGTAAGAAAAGAATGATGAACGCTGAACAGGGAATTCAGGAGCTTAGGCAATATGTTGATAGTTTGATCGTTATTCCAAATGAAAGACTTTTGAACATTCTTGACCATTCTGTTTCTGCTAATCAGGCTTTTGATAAACCGAATGAAGTTCTTTATGAGGCTACTCGCGGTATTGCTGATATTATTACAATTGGCGGTATTATTAATGTCGACTTTGCTGACGTCCGCTCTGTTATGAGTCAAAGTGGCGAGGCTCTGATGGGCTGCGGTATTGCAAGTGGAGAAAACCGTGCAATCGAGGCTGCTCAAAAAGCAATTTCCTCTCCTCTTCTTGAAGGCGTTAGTATTAAGGGGGCAAAAAATATACTGCTTAATGTTACTGGCTCAAGCTCCCTTACAATGCATGAGATTGACGAAGGAAATAAAGTTATTTATGATGCCGCAGGTGAAGAAGCTAATGTTATCTTCGGTTGGGTAAATAAAGAAGAAATGAATGAATATGTCTCTTATACTGTTATTGCTACTGGATTTGAAACTGGTAAGAGATCTGTAATTAAGGAGCCAGTTGTTCAGACATCTTCTAAACCACAGCAGGCTCAACCAGCTGCTATGAATAATACTAACTTGTTCTCTAGTGGTTTCCGTAGCGGACAGGAACAACAGGAACTTAGTTTCCCAAAGACTGAGGACTTGGATGTACCAACAATATTCCGTGTGAAAGGTAGTAAGTCAATTCTTACAGAGGAAAATCAGTTCCCTGCAAGTGGTTTCTCAATGGATAAGTTCGGACCTAATAAGAATAGTTTGGATAACAAGGCTAAACAACAAATTGAGGACCAGGATGATGAGGAAAGCTCATCATTCTTAAGAATGATGATGGACTAAACTGGATATAAATTCCTTTCCAGTTTTTTCAAATAGAATTAAAAAAAGGCTGTCTTTAGATTTCTCCTTGTTGTGGTGACAAAAAATGGCGAAAAACTTCCTTTTCGCTAAAATGAAATCTTAGCAGCCTTTTTTATTTTTTAAACTAAAACTTGAAAATGAAATAATAGATTTGGCAAAGTCCTAAAACTTACTTTGCTTTTTTTGCACTAAAAAGCCTTTTCCTGAACAAAAAGAAAAACAAAACCACAATTACTGCTATTATGGAGACAAGGATTAGGTTTTTATGCATATGCTCTAATATTACTGTCCACTGATCCCCAAAAAAGTATCCAATAGAAAAGAATGTCGAAGCCCAAATGAAAGCTCCTGTATATGCAAACAATGCAAACTCCCAATATTCAAGCTTTGAGGTGCCTGCAACTATAGCAAAAACATGTCTTACTCCTGGAATATAGTATCCAACTAAAAGAGCCCATCTTCCAATTCTTTCAAACCAGTCGTGTACTTTATTTATCTTTTCTTCATTTATATGCATGTACCGGCCGAATCTGTGAAGTACATACAGTCCAAATGTCCTGCCAATGATATAACTTACTGAAATACCGACTGTACTACCTAAAAATGCAGATAAGAAGGCTGGAACGAGTTTCAAACTACCTTTATATACTAGATAACCGGTTAACGTAAGAAGTGTTTCATCTGGGACTGGTAAACCTACTATTCCTAGTACCAGTAGAATAAAAATTCCTCCGTAACCATATTGACCGATCCATTGATTGAGATTATCCATATTTTTCTATGAATCCAGATAAAATATTACAAAAATCGTGTTTCAAATCTACCAGATATCATCAATTTACTTCGAAAAATGCACAATAATAAACCTGGAAATATATATTAAATTGCTGGTCTATTTCCAGTTCAATTTTGGATTTTTCTCATTTTTTTCCTTTTTTAGGGCAAATATAGAATCATCTCTTTTTTCATAAAAATAAATTGAAATATCGGGGGACACATAGGATTTTAACAGATAAAGATCAAATGAATTATTATCAAAATTTGCTTTGAAGAAATATTTCCTGTTTTTTGTAAAATAAAACTTCGCAGAGGCCGAATCTGAAAGCTCTTTCATAGTTTTACTTATCTCACCCTTATAATCTCTAGTGTGTGAAACAACTAGCCAAACTCGTTTATATTTACTAATATAAGGATATAGCAATACCTTTAGGCTATCTCTGTTAAGCTGACTTAAAGATGGTTCAAAAGATAAAAGTGTTATGTCTTTACGCTCTGAATAGTAATCATATAAATAACTGCATACTCCAGCATTAAAAATTATTAGATCAGTGGACCTGGCCGTAGAATCTAGGTAAGCTATGGCTTCTTTCCACCTTTCTTTTGTCGAAACTGTCCAGTCGTTTCTGATAGTTATAAATGAGAGGATGCCTATTAGTAGTAATAAAGAAAACTTTATTCCGGAAGTCTTAATTTTGTCAAATCCATATGCTGCTAGTAATATAAAAGCCGGGGATGCTTCGATCGTATATTTTACAAGAAAAATGGGAGAAAGAAATTGTGAAATAATAAAGGGAAGAATCACTGGAAACAGTAGCCATATTAGCAGAAAATAGACCTCTTTGACCTTTGAAAAAGATAATATGACCTCTAAGCTTCCAAACAGTTGTAGTAATTTACTTTTCCTTTCATTTGCTGCTACCTTTATTGTAAAAAATGAAAGTAGAAACAGGGGAACCATTACTAAAGACAAAAGAAATGAACCTGAATACTCGACTAATGATTCTGGGAAACCCCAGATTGAGGCCTCTGGTATCCAAAGGATTTTCTGAGCAAGAAGAAATTGTTTGTAAAAAACAAATATCCAAGGTGCAAACAATAGGCTAATAACAATTGCAGAATATAAAAACCAGGTTGAACTTCTGTAAAACTCTTCCTTTTTCCAAAATTTTAATGACAAAATATAGAAGTACTCGGCAGAAATAATAAAAAAACTATATACATGAGTATAAAGCAATAATACATTGAAAATGATAAAAAATAAAAAATTGGTCAAACTTTGTTCTTTTGCAAGTTTAACTAAATAATACATGGAATATATAGTTAATAGAACCAAAAGTGAGTACATTCTGGCTTCTTGTGAAAACTCTATGTTTAAATGTGAAATTGAAAAGAAAAATGATGCTACTAAAGCTGTAGTAACATTAAAAAGTAGTTTGCTAAGCTGATACATTCCCCAGATTCCCATTATGCCAAACAGGACTGAAAGAAGTCTTACTGAAAATTCGCTGTTACCTAACAGAGAACTCCAAAGATGCAGAAAAAAATAATATAAGGGTGGGTGAAAATCTGTGGATGTTTGATGAATAATTCCTCCTAAATCCATTGAGGCTAGTTTTACCGAATAAATCTCATCAAAATCCAGGCTCTCGGCTCCACTTTTTGCTATTCTTAAGACAATACCCAAAATGAAAATTAATATCATTATTCTCTTTTCGGATATTTCTTTTATTGTTCTTGAAATATTCATTAAGTCCTTTGTTGTTCGAAAATTTGCCTGATTATGAACTAAGAACCCGAAATTTTATATATCTGTTTAATATAACTTTACTAGATACTTCATTTCAAGAATATTTTATCTATCTATTTTGTTAGTTGCATAATAAAAACATCACTTAATGTACTGATTTGTATACAAATAAACTTATCTATATGCAAAAACCTGCAAAATTCCGGGAAAATTTCTGGCACTTATATTGTAAAAACTTAAAAGAGATTGAAAACATGATATGGGGACCAAAATGAAAACACTTAATAGCTTTTTTACACTAACAATCTTATTATTTGCAATTATTGGCTTTGAAGGCTGTGGACTAAACGACAAAGATAACAATGTTGCACCTGATTTTTCAGCTCCTGCTGCACCAACTGGACTTAGAGTTCTTAATGGTGATAACGTAATCGATTTGGACTGGAATCCTAATACAGAAAGAGATATTGCTGGTTATAATGTTTACTATAGCGATTCATATAACGGACAGTATAAACTGCTTGGATCGACAAAAAGTACTCACTATACAGATAATGGAGCAACAAACGGAAAAACTTGGTACTACGCAGTAGCTGCTTATGATTATAATGATAATGAGAGCGAACTTAGCTATGAGGATGTGCATGCTACTCCTAGGCCTGAAGGTTTTAATAAAGTAATTTATGATTACTTGAAGTTTCCGAATAATTCGGGCTTTAGTTTTGCAAATGAAGTCGCTGTCCCTTATAACGATAAACAAGCCGACTTCTTCTTCGAAAACTATAATGGAACCTATTATCTCGATGTTTGGGACGATACTGACATTCAGGATATGGGAAGAACACAGGATATTTATGATATCCCTCTGGCTCCTTCTAAAGGCTGGTCTCCTACTAAAGATACTTTGGCAATTGTTGGCCACACATATGTAATTTGGACAGTCGACAATCATTTTGCAAAGGTTAGAATTACAAATATCACAAATGAAAGAATTACTTTTGACTGGGCATACCAGACTGTTGAAGGAAACAAGGAACTGAAAAGCGCTAGAGCATCTTTTGAAAGAAAAGCTCATGATCCATCGGAGCTTAACAAACGACTCCAGTTGAGAATCAGCGGAAATCAGAATAAAAAGTAGTCGCAAATTGTCTACTACAGGTAAGATGATAGGTTTAGTAATTTAAGGTTAAATTTGACAATAAAAAAAAGCATGCTCTTTCTTTTTAAGAGTATGCTTTTTATGTATATGCTTTTAATATTTTGAATAATTGATTAACTTAGTAAAAAAAAATTATTAATGTGAAGATACGTTTAGCACTACTTTTCCTATTCTACTTTTTAACCTTAAATGGTGTATTGTATCCGCAGGTACAAAATCAAAGAATGCAGTTTAAAGAGCAAAAACCAGCTCTTGAACTCCCAAAACATATTTTTAATAAAATAGAGGAGGGAATCACATTAAAGGAAATTGATAAATTTTCACAGTTCTTCTCCTCACAGACATACTTAAGTCTTCCGAATACTGCTCCTAATTATTATAGCTCAAATCAGGTGTTTTATATACTGCAGGATTATTTTCGAATCTATAAACCTGTAAATTTTAGATTCCTGACTATTAATGAGAAATCCGACAATCCCTATGCTTCTGGCTATTATAAATTTGAATTCAGAGGTATTCGGGGAACAGCACAAATATATATTGCGTTAAAGCTGGTAGGAAATACCTGGAAAATATCCCAGATCACTATTAACTAAATGTTTGAAAAATTTTCACATATCAAAGGCGAAAATAAAAAGTACTTAACTGTCTTTTTATTCTTCTTGCTTTCTATAATTATACTAGGTGTTGTTTCGCCAATTATTGTAGAAAAGAAGAAGCAAAATTGGGAAACGGAAATAAAGAATATTTCTGTTTCGATTGAAAAGTCCGTAGTCTCTACCTTTCAAGAAAAGGAAAATAGTTTATTAAATGATAAAAATGACTTAAAACAGGAAATTAGGAGTACTTTAAGTCAAAATAAGTCTGTTAATGGCTATCTTTTCGAACTTTTAAATAAATCAAAATATTCTGCTTCATATTCTGTCGAAATTTTCAACAATCAAGAGAAGATGATTGCTTGGAACAAGGATATAGCTGTTTCTCCTGAAGATGTATTCCCCTTGAGATATGAACCTTCGGAAGTTCACTTCTGTAGAACTGGACTTGAGACTTACCTTAGTGTTATTGATACATTAAAGGCAAAAGATGATTATTTTTATATTGCAATCAGTCTTCCAGTTGAGAAATATTACCAGCTGCAGAATGATTATTATAAAAGCTTAAGCCTTAGTAATGATCTCTCTCAAAAATATATGACCTCCTTTGAGATTGATTTTTCTCCTGCAGCTGATTACTCAAAAGATGGTAGAAAGCAATCTGTCGAAATAAAAAACAATTTTGATAGAAAAATTGCTATAGTTACATTTACTAAACCTGCGAGGGAGACAAATCTTGCAAATCTTGAGGATTTGTTTATTAATTTACAGTCTACTTTTGCAGTACTTGCTTTTGTTACCCTGGGAGCTGGTTTATCTGGAAAACTAAAGAAAACTAAGTATAGGACAATAAGATTCATTCTATGCCTCTTATTTTTATCCTTATTTAGGGCCTTATTATTTGTCCTTAATATTCCCTCTAAGTTCGTGGAAGGTCCAATTACTGATGCTGCAAATTTCGCCTCGGCTTTTGGTTTTGGGATCGTTCGCTCTCCGCTCGAATTTTCTATAACCATCATTATTACACTACTAATCTGCATCTATTTATTCGAAAATATATACAGTTATGTTAGGTCAACTAAGAAAAACATTAATATCTTTGTTTTTTACGGTCTTGCCTTTCTTAGTGCTGCTGTTTTTCTGATTGAATTGCGTGGACTTGGGGCTTCGCTTAGAAGCATAATATTTGATTCCTCACTCAGGTATTTCAAGGAACCAGGGCTGTTGCCAAATTGGCCAGCTGGACTAATGCAGTTTAACTTTCTATTGCTCGGCATTTCTTCTGTTATTATTTCCTGTTCAATTGTTCTATGGATATTTTCACTTATATCTGCTAATAAAAATAGATTCAAAAAAGAATTTTTCTTGGTCTTTGTCATCTTTCAGGCTTTTGGAGTTGCATACGACTTTATCCAGGATGAACCCCAGGGAACACCACTGATTCGAATACTATATATAACGCTTGTTTTTGTCTTAACATATAAGATTACCTTTGAGGAGAAAAAAAATCTTTTTAATTATGTGTACTT